>JBAYOU010000060.1:0-7554 GCA_041678065.1 Parvibaculum sp.
GATGCGCGTGTGCATCAGATACTTGAAGGAACGAACGAGATCATGCGCGTCATCATCGCGCGGGAACTATTGAAGGATTGAGAGAGGAAGCGCGGTGAGTGAGGAAGCGGAAGTCCTGTTTGAAAAGCGCGGCGTGGCGGGGATCATCACGTTGAACCGTCCGCAGGCGTTGAACGCGCTAACCCTCGATATGGTTCGCCTCATTCACCCGAAGCTGCGCGAATGGGCGGGTGACGACGCAGTTCAATGCGTGATCGTGGAAGGTGCTGGCGACAGGGCTTTCTGCGCGGGTGGTGATATTCGCGCGCTGCATGATTGGGGCCGCGCAGGCGACAAGAGCGCTATTGATTTCTGGCGCGAGGAATATCTGCTCAACACTTATATCAAGCGTTATCCAAAGCCTTATATCGCGCTGATGGACGGCATCAATATGGGTGGCGGTGTCGGTCTTTCGGTGCATGGTTCGCATTGCGTTGCGACGGAACGGCTGACCTTCGCCATGCCCGAAACAGGCATTGGCCTTTTCCCGGATGTGGGCGGCACGTATTTTCTCCCGCGCTGCCCCGGCGAGACAGGGCTTTATCTCGGCCTCACTGGTGCGCGGCTCAAGGCAGCGGATGCGATTTTTGCAGGCATTGCTGATTGCTATGTGCCCTCCGCAAAGCTTGGCGCGCTGAAGGACCGGCTTGCAGGTGGCGCGCCGATTCGTGCGGCGCTTGCCGAGGTGGCGGTCGAAGAAGGCCCGGCACCGCTGCGCGATATTCAGAAGGAAATTTCCACGCATTTCAGCAAGGGATCGGTCGCCGAGATTCTTGCCTCGCTCCGCACAGATGGCAGCGAGTGGGCGGTGCAGACTGCGGATATGATTGAAGCGAAATCCCCGATCTCGACACTGGTTGCCTTCCGGCAGATTCGTGAGGGGGCGGCGCTTGATTTCGAAGACTGCATGAAGCTCGAATTCCGCCTCACAAATCGCTTTGCGACGGGCCATGATTTCTTCGAAGGCGTCCGCGCTGTCGTGATCGACAAGGATCAGTCGCCGAAATGGAATCCGGCGCGGCTTGCCGATATTGATGCGGCGGAAATCGATCGTTATTTCGCGCCACTTGGTGAGAATGAATTGAGTTTCGGCTGATAGAGCCCAAGGGAGGACGGACATGGCGGCAATCGGATTTATCGGGCTCGGCAATATGGGCGGACCGATGGCGCGGAACCTGCTCAAAGCGGGTCATTCGCTGAAAGTGTTCGACCTCTCCGCGGCAGCGGTGGAAGGACTTACGGCGGCTGGCGCGACGAAGGCCGACAGCGCAAGCGACGCCGCGCGCGATGTAGACTTCGTCGTGACCATGCTGCCGGCGGGCGAGCATGTGCGCTCTGTCTATCTTGGCGAAGGCGGGCTTATTGCTTCGGCAAACAAGGGTACGCTTTTAATCGACAGCTCGACCATCGACATTCCCTCCGCCCGCGAAACCATTGCGGCGGCGGAGGCAGCGGGCATGATGATGCTCGATGCGCCTGTCTCGGGCGGTGTCGGCGGTGCGGAGGCGGGTACGCTCACTTTCATGGTGGGCGGCGCTGACGCGGCCTTCCAGAAGGCAAAACCGATCCTTGAGAAGATGGGCAAGAACATCTTTCATGCGGGCGCCGCGGGCAATGGTCAGGTCGCCAAGGTCTGCAACAACATGATCCTCGGCATTTCGATGATCGGCGTTTCGGAAGCCTTTGTGCTTGGCGAGCGGCTTGGCCTTGATGCGCAGACGCTGTTCGACATTTCCTCCACCGCTTCCGGCCAGTGCTGGTCCATGACCTCCTACTGCCCGGTGCCCGGCCCGGTGCCGACCTCACCCGCCAACCGGAATTATCAGCCGGGCTTTACGGCCGGCATGATGTTGAAGGATCTCCGCCTCGCGCTTGAGGCGTCCAAGACGGCGAAATCACCCATTCCGCTCGGCGGGCAGGCTGCGCAGCTTTACGCGCTCATGGAGGCTGCGGGCGAAGACAATCTCGATTTTTCGGGCATCATCAAACTAATTCGGGGCGATCTCTGACCCGCAATTCCCACCTCGTTGAACTCCAGATCGGTGTGTTTAAGCCCTCGTTAGTATGAGTATGCTTAAACTGCCGGTTCCACGGAACAGGAAGTTCCGCGTCGCGAGTTCAGAGGCTGATTGTTATGGGTATGACAAACGTCAAGCGGGAGTCCGTCATTCAGGATCAGGACGATCCGGGATGCAAGGAAGCATATCTCGAAGCGCTGACCTATGTGGAGCGTCTCCACAGGCGGCTGCTCGATGTGATCAAGGATGAGTTGGACCGCATCCGCTGCACCGAAATCAACAGTGTGCAGGCACTGCTGCTGTTCAATATAGGCGATTCCGAAATGACAGCCGGCGAACTGCGTACCCGGGGCCATTATCTCGGGTCGAACGTCTCTTACAACCTGAAGAAGCTGGTGGAGGCGGGCTATATCCATCATCAGCGTTCCCGTTCAGACCGTCGTTCGGTGCGCGTTCGCCTGACCGATAAGGGCAGGGCGATCTGCGCGACGATTAACGAGGTTTATAACAAGCATTGCGCGATGCTCAGTACGGTGGGTGACATCTCCGCCGAAGAGCTGCGCCAGACCAATGCGACGCTGTTCAAGCTTGAGCGTTTCTGGACCGACCAAATCCGCTATCGCCTCTGATTTTCTGAGTGGGGTGGGGTAAGGAAGAGCCCGGTGCCTGAATGGCATCCGGGCTCTTTTGCTTTCTGCCCCGGGGCTCGCGGATGGCCAGCATGGAAGTTGCAATTTCATCACTAGGCGTCGCGTCTGACCTGTTTCGGGTCAGGGGACGGCATGTTTTGGCACCTTATGCAGCCGGTTTCGTGGCAAAATGTCCCGAATTGGCAATCAACAGATGAGCCTGCCTTCTGCATATGAGGTTGGCAGCGAGCTATCGGGCGGGACAACAGTGTGACAAGCCGAGTTTCGGGGCGATCGGGAATGGCGTGTGCGGTGCTGCTGGCGCTGGGCAGTCTCGCTTTTGCCAGCAAGGCCGCGTCTGCGGAATCTGCCGCCAGCTATGGAGCCGGACAGACCCATTGGGTTGACCCCTGGCAAGCCAACGCAAACATGCAGGCGGAAGAAACGCAGGTCGCGCCGCGCTCGGGTGCCGCGCCTACGCTCAGTGAAACCGCATTGCTACCGCTTCAACAGGCGATCCGAAAATACCGCGAAATTGCGAGCTGGGGCGGATGGAACCACGTGCCCGCAGGCGAGCGTCTTGAACTTGGCGTTCGCGATGATCGGGTCGCGAAGCTGCGCGAGCGACTGATGATGACGGGCGACATGGTTGCCTCGCCGGGTGATCCCTATTTCTACGACGCCGAACTTGAGCAGGCGGTGCGCCGCTTCCAGCGACGCAATGGTCTTGATGCGGATGGCGTTGTCGGGCGGCGTACGATTGCCGCGATGAATGTACCGGTTCAGACGCGGATCAGGCAGCTTGAACTCAATCTCGCGAGGGTCGAGAAACTGGTGCCGGGGCTGTCTGAACGCTACGTCTTCGTCAACATTGCCGGCCAGGAAGTCGAGGCGGTGAACAATGGCGTAGTCGAGTTTCATGAGCGCGTCATTGTCGGCAAGCGCGACCGTCAGACGCCGGAAATCAACAGCCAGATCAACTCGGTGACGTTTAATCCCTATTGGTATGTGCCGAAATCCATCGCCACCAATGACATGCTGCCGAAGATCCGGGCGAATCCGAATTATCTGAAGCGGCAGGGTATTCGCGTGATGCAGGGCTGGGGGGAGACGATCCGCGAGCTTGATCCCGCCCGTATCGACTGGTCGAACCCGCGTATCAACGAAGCATATTATCTTCGCCAGGATCCCGGCCCGTGGAACTCGCTCGGTTCGCTGAAGATCAACTTCCCGAACAACGACGCGATCTTCCTTCATGACACACCCACACAGACGCTTTTTGGCAGGCAGGAGAGAAATTTCAGTTCCGGCTGTGTGCGTGTCCAGAATGTGCAGGGGCTTGTCACATGGATCATGCAGAGTGGCAGCGCCGAGTGGGATACCGCACGCGTGGACAAGGCGGTGAGCTCCGGGCAGTTCCGCAATGCCTATCTGACAACGCCGATCCCGATCTATCTCGTCTATCTCACGGCATGGGTGGATGCGTCCGGTGTCGTACAGTTCCGCGATGATGCGTATGCTCTCGATGGTGGTGTGAATACGAGCGCGCTGAGCAACTAGGCTGCGAAGATAAAGGAAGTTGATGAGACGACCGGCCAAATTTCCCTATCTTGAGCATGATGGTGTTCTGGCCTTTGCACATAGAGGCGGGGCAGGCGCGTGGCCTGAAAACACAATGCCCGCCTTTCAGGGGGCGGTTGACCTTGGCTATCGCTATATCGAAACCGATGTTCATGCGACGCGCGACGGCGTGTTGCTCGCCTTCCATGACGATCACCTCGACAGGGTGACGAACAGCACGGGCTGTATCGCCGAGATGGATTATGCGCAGGTCAAGACCGCGCGTATCGCAGGCACGGAGCCTATTCCGCTCTTTGCCGATCTGCTCTCAAGCTGGCCGGAGATCAGGATCAATATTGATCCCAAGCGCGATAATGCCGCCGAGCCGCTCATCAAGGTGCTCAGAGACGTGGACGCTCTTGACCGCGTTTGTGTCACCTCCTTTTCGGACAAGCGCACCATCGGCATTCGTGAGGCGCTCGGGCCAAAGCTCTGCACGGGCATGGGGCCGGGGGCGACGACGCGGTTGCGCTTTGCAAGCTGGATGGGCAAGGCCGGTTCGCTTCTCGGGGATTTCGTGGAAGGCTGTGTGCAGATACCGATAAGCCGATACGGTATCCCGCTTGTGGATGAACGGATGCTCGTCAAGGCGCATGAGCTGGGGCTGCAGGTTCACGTCTGGACGATTGACGATGAAGCCGAAATGCGCCGACTGGCGGCGCTCGGGGTAGACGGTATCATGACAGATGAACCCGCCTTGTTGCGAACGGTTCTGAATGATATGGGGCTCTGGTCGACCTGACGCCTCGCGTTTCTTTCCTTATTAATATTCTGCGACAATTCGCGGCTGGTTGGGCTGTGGATGAGGACTAAGCTGTGCTAAATTCACACCAAAACAAACAGTGCGCCGATTATCGGCAAAGCGCGGGAACAGGAACGCTATGGATTACGAGCGGAAGCTGAGCGAGGCCCTTCGTGCGGTAAAAGATGAAGGGCGCTATCGTGTCTTCGCCGATATTGCGCGGCGCCGCGGCTCGTTTCCGAAAGCGACCTTCCACACGCCTTCAGGTGCGAAAGAGATCATCGTCTGGTGTTCCAACGACTATCTTGGTATGGGCCAGCATCCGGCTGTGCTTGATGCCATGCACAAGGCGATTGATGAAGTCGGTGCAGGCTCCGGCGGCACGCGCAACATCTCTGGCACTACGCGCTATCATGTCGAGCTTGAGCGAGAACTTGCCGATCTGCATGGCAAGGAAGCAGCCCTTCTTTTCACATCCGGCTATGCCGCGAATGATGCGACGCTTTCCACTCTGGTTCGTGTGCTCGGTGACTGTGTCATCATCTCGGATGAGATGAACCATGCTTCCATGATCGAAGGCATTCGCCGCGGCGGGGGTCCGAAGCGCATCTGGCGGCACAATGATCTTGAGCATCTCGAAGAGATTCTGAGCGAGCTTGATCCTGCACAGCCGAAGATCGTTGCGTTTGAATCCGTCTATTCGATGGATGGCGATATTGCGCCTATCGGGGCGATCTGCGATCTCGCGCGCAAATATGGTGCGCTTACCTATCTGGATGAAGTTCATGCCGTCGGCCTTTATGGCCTGCGTGGCGGAGGCATTGCCGAGCGCGATGGCGTACTGGGCAAGGTCGACATCATCGAGGGTACGCTCGCGAAGGGCTTTGGTGTGATGGGGGGGTACATCGCCGCGTCTGCTGATCTGATCGATGTTGTCCGCTCCTATGCGCCGGGCTTCATTTTCTCAACCTCGCTTGCGCCGGTTCTGGTGGCGGGGGTGCTTGCTGCTGTTCGCCATCTCAAGGAGAGCTCGACGGAGCGGGAAAAGCATCAGGAGCGAGCGGTGACACTGCGCCAGATGATGGCTGATGCGGGCCTGCCCGTGCTCTGGTGCGAGAGTCATATCGTGCCGGTCATGGTGGGCGATCCGGTGGTCTGCAAGCAGGTTAGTGATGAACTGCTGGAAGATTACGGCCTCTATGTACAGCCTATCAATTATCCGACCGTGCCGCGCGGCACGGAGCGGCTGCGCTTCACGCCTTGTCCGGTGCATACGGATGAGATGATGCGCGACCTTGTGAGGGCGCTCGACCAGGTTTGGACGCGGCGCAAGATCCAGCGTGCCGCCTGAAGATCATTCGGGGCGGGGCAAGGCGCCGGGGTCCGGCACCGGGCGCGAAGTCATCTTTGAATATGTGCCGGTTGGCGCCAGCGTGAAGATTTCCGCAATTGATGTGGAGACGGGAACCGAGGTCTCCGTGGTCGGTCCAGCCACGGCGTCACGTATGGAGCTTGAGCGCGTGGCGCTTGGGAAGCTGCGCTATATGCTGCAAAAGAAGGTGTCAGGGGATACGGAAAATCCATCCGGCTCCGATGACAGGCAGGGCGGTATTCTTATCTGAGTAGATGGAAGGCTGCCTTACTTGCGGCGGCGTCCCTTGGCCGGTGCTGCTGCGCTGACGCGACCGAGGCCGATCTGCTTGGCAAGCTTGGAGCGCTGTGCGGCATAGTTCGGGGCGACCATCGGATAGTCATGCGGCAGGTTCCAGCGCGCACGGTATTCTTCCGGCGTCATGCCGTATTGAGAGCGCAGATAACGCTTCAGCATTTTCAGCTTTTTGCCGTCTTCCAGGCAGATGATGTGATCTGCCGTCACCGACTTTTTGATAGGAACGGCCGGCACGAGGTCAGTTTCCTTGCCTCCATCCAGCTGATCAAGGCCGCTGAGCGTTGAATGTACCGCGCGGATCATGTCCGGAAGATCATTCGCTGAAACAGTGTTATTGCTTACATAGGCGGCAACGATATCCGTTGCCAGACGAAGTAAGGCCGTTGATGTTCCGGAAGGAATAGATTTGGTCTCGTTCATATCGACGTCATGCCTGACCAAGATGAGCACCGCTCCAGCGGGGAGGAATACAATTTTCCAGCGCGGTATACAGGGTTCAAACAAAGATATCAAGAATATCTTCTATCGGCTTGCGTGATTAAACCCTAGTTTTATAAGGTAAATATGCGTGTCTCAATTTAAGTTAATGCGTCTTCAACTTGAATTGACAAGTAAACTTCATTTACCGTTTTAGTGATGCCATCAATTCGCATTGTCGGGCTTAGACAAGGCGCCCCAGAGATAGGTTTGCCGCAGCGGACGGCCGCATTGGCGCTGAAAACGCGAAGCTTTGTGGTAAATTGGCGATGCGAAACGAGATGTGGTATCACGCCCCTTCGAATTCTTGCACCGCCTGATCGCGCCCGGCACGGCATGTGCTGCGGCTGCGCCGCTTGC
>JBAYOU010000061.1:0-7496 GCA_041678065.1 Parvibaculum sp.
AGATATGGCGCGGGCTTTTCGGGAAAAAGACAAAGCCCAGATAATCGGCACCCGCAGTCACGGCTGCCTCTACGGTTTCCGCTGTTGAAAGGCCGCAGATTTTGATGCCCGTCATCATGGCGTCAGGCGGCAAGCGAGAGCGAACGGGTAATGTCATCGGCTGCCATGCGCGGGCTTTCCGCGCCGGTGATCGGGCGGCCAATGACGAGAATATCGGCACCAAGCGCGAGCGCGCGGGCAGGTGTCATCACACGCTTCTGGTCGCCCAGCGCCGCGCCTTCGGGGCGGATGCCAGGCACGATGAGCTTGAAATCACGCCCCAGATCGCGCCGTAGCGTCTCGATTTCATGGGCCGAGCAGACAACACCATCAAGGCCGGATTTGGCGGCAAGGGCTGCAAGGCGGCGCACATGATCGGCGGGCGTGCCGGTGACACCCGTATCGGCGAGGTCGCTCTCATCAAGGCTTGTCAGCATGGTGACGGCGATGACGAGCGGGCGGTTGTCCCCTGCTTCGGCGGCTGCATCCGCCGCGGCGCGCATCATGGCGGCACCGCCTGCGGCGTGGACATTCACAATGGCGGGCCTGAGCGGCAGCACGGCGCGTATGCCGCCTGCGACGGTGTTTGGAATATCGTGCAGTTTGAGGTCCAGAAAGATCGGCAGCCCCGTTTCGGCCAGCGCGTGATAGCCGGACGGCCCATGCGCGTTGAAGAACTCCATGCCGAGCTTGATCCCGCCCACATGCCCCTCAATGTCGCGGGCAAGCGCCATCGCACGACCGAGTTCGGTCGTGTCGAGCGCGCAGAAGACAGGATTGTCGGTAATCATGGTGAGCACCTTCCAGTTGCAGCCAGCCTGGGCCGGATGGTGATTTCGTGCGCTTTATAACAGATCGGCCAGAAGCGGGGACAAGTTTCTGATGCCCCGCCATCATCCGCTCTGGCATCACCCCTGAATGGCGGGCAGGCGTTCTGCCGGTTCATCCGCCGCGAGATGGGCCTTGGGCTCACGGGCGAGCCTTTTGCGCCGCGCCTGCGCCCAGGCTCCCATCCCCCCGATCAGAATGCCAAGCAGCACCGAAACGAGAATGATGAGGAAAAGCGGCACATCAAAGCCGAGCGCCGGCGTCTCTGCGTCGAACGGGTCAAGGCTGAAAGTTACGGATGACCTGTTCGCAACCGCAATCGCCATGGCGAGGATGACGAGAGGAGGCAGGACAATCCAGCGCAGGAGTTTCAAGGGTCTTGTTCCTGTTCCGGCTGATGGGAAAGGCGAGCGGGCAGCGGGAGCAGCGATCAGTCGTCGTCGCCGTCGCTGTCGTCGTGATCCATCAGCTTGTCATCGGCGATATCGGCATTGTTCAGCCGTTCGCGCAGTTCCTTGCCGGTCTTGAAGAAGGGAACCGACTTCTCTTCCACATGAACGGGCTCACCCGTGCGCGGGTTCCGGCCTGTGCGTGCGGGCCGGTTTTTCACCGAAAAGGCCCCAAAACCGCGCAATTCCACCCGGTCGCCCCGTGCAAGAGCGGCGCTGATCTCGTCAAAGATCGTGCTGACGATGCGTTCGACGTCGCGCTGATAGAGATGGGGATTGGCTTGTGCAAGACGGGCGACGAGTTCCGATTTGATCATATTCCAGCGTCCCCCGGCGGTGCCGCACCTTGTTGCCCGCCACAGCCGGAAGTGGCGCGCACCTTGTCTTCAATCAGCGGTCAGGTTGCCAAACGCTTGTCAGACCGTCAAGTGTAAGTCGTTTTGTTTGCTGCGTTTTTCCCGTCATCTCATCTGTGGCAACAAGCAGAGCCTCGCCAAACGCACGGCCCATGGCGCGACCCATGAAGCCGGCAAAACCGAGTTCCGGGTAGCGCGGCTCCCAATCCGTCACCGGCAGGTCTTCATAAATGTCATGCGTGGCGGAAAGCCAGGCAATGGCGACATCCTCACCGCCAAGCTGGTCCACCAGGCCATTCTCCACCGCCTGCCAGCCAGTATAGACCCGCCCGTCGCCAAGGCGGCGCGCGGTCGTTTCATCCATAGCCCGCCTTTCCGCAACAAGCTGGAGGAACCATTCATAGGAAGCGTCGATCATCTCCTGCGTCGCGGCGAGGGCGCGCGGATCGGCCTTGTGAAAGGGGCTCGGTTCCGCCTTGAGGGGAGAGGATTTCACCTCCTTCATCTCGACGCCGATCTTGCCCAGCATGTCCTGAAGCTGTGTCCACTGGAAAAGAACGCCGATAGAACCGGTGATGGTGTTGCCACGGGCAACGATATGGTCGGCGGAAAGGGCAGCGATATAGCCGCCCGATGCCGCCACCGTGCCAAGAACGGCCACGACAGGCTTCTTCTCAGCCAACCCGCGCACCGCTTCGTACAGGGCTTCGGAACCTGTGGTCGTGCCGCCGGGGCTGTCGATGTAGAGGATGACCGCCTTGACGTTGTTGTCATCGGCAATCTTTTCCAGCATCTCCTGCTGGTAGCGATCATCTACGATCACGCCGGAAACCGTGACCCGCGCAATATGGGACTGGCTGAGCGGAAATCCGCCATCCGAAACAAGAACGATCAGCGCCAGCGCCACAGCGACGACGGCGCCAACGCGCCAAAAAAACAGGCGGCGCTTCAAACGCCGCCTGTCTGCGAGTGTATCAGCATCGAGTGACACGGGGCTTTCCTCCGAACAGAAGCATTGGAGGAGAGATTAGCGCGGCAGGCGAAACTGTAAACGCTTTCGCTGTCGCATCGTGACCCGATGCAGAATGGTCGGCGGAGCGGTTGTCGCTCCGCCAGCCGGATTACTTCTCTTCCGAATTGGCCTGCTTGAGGGCCGCACCCAGAATGTCGCCGAGCGAGGCACCCGAATCGGAGGAACCGTACTGAGCAACGGCTTCCTTTTCTTCCGCGATTTCCAGCGCCTTGATCGAAAGCTGGATCTTGCGGGCGGTGCGATCGAACTGCGTCACGCGGGCATCGACCTTGTCGCCCACAGCGAAACGCTCGGGGCGCTGGTCGCCACGGTCACGGGCCAGTTCCGCACGGCGGATGAAGGCGGCCATATTGTCTTCGCCAACCGTCACCTCAAGGCCGTTCTCGGTCACGGCTGTCACCGTGCAGGTAACGACCGCACCCTTGCGGATGTCGCCGAGCGATTCCATCGGGTCGCCACCAAGCTGCTTGATGCCGAGCGAGATGCGCTCCTTCTCGGTGTCAACGTCAAGCACCTGTGCCTTGACGATCTGACCCTTCTGATAGTCGGTCATGGCCTCTTCGCCAGAACGATTCCAGTCGAGATCGGACATATGCACCATGCCGTCCACATCGGCGTCGAGGCCGATGAAAAGACCGAACTCGGTGATGTTCTTGATCTCGCCTTCGACGATCGTGCCGGGCGGGAAGCGCTCGGCAAAAGTCGTCCAGGGATTGTCCATGCAATGCTTGAGACCGAGCGAGATACGGCGCTTCACCGGATCCACTTCGAGAACCATCACTTCCACTTCCTGCGAGGTGGAAACGATCTTGCCCGGATGCACGTTCTTCTTCGTCCAGCTCATTTCGGAAACATGGACGAGGCCTTCCACACCCGGCTCCAGCTCCACGAACGCACCGTAATCGGTGATGTTCGTCACGCGGCCCTTGAAGCGGGCTTCGAGCGGGTACTTTGCTTCGACGCCTTCCCATGGATCGGCTTCGAGCTGCTTCATGCCGAGCGAGATGCGCTGCGTCTCGTGGTTCACCTTGATGACCTGAACCTTCACGGTCTGGCCGATCGAGAGAACTTCGGTCGGGTGGTTCACGCGGCGCCATGCAATGTCGGTGACATGCAGCAGGCCGTCCACGCCGCCGAGGTCAACGAACGCACCGTAATCGGTGATGTTCTTGACCACGCCTTCGAGCACCTGACCTTCCTTGAGGTTCTCGACGAGTTCCTGACGCTGTTCGGCGCGGGTCTCTTCGAGGACGGCACGGCGCGACACGACGATATTGCCGCGACGCTTGTCCATTTTCAGAATCTGGAAGGGCTGCGGAATGTTCATCAGCGGAGTGACATCGCGCACCGGGCGGATATCGACCTGGCTGCCGGGGAGGAAGGCAACGGCGCCGTCGAGATCGACGGTGAAGCCACCCTTCACGCGGCCAAAGATCTGGCCGTCAACGCGTTCCTGCTTCTCGAAGGCAACTTCGAGGCGGATCCAGCTTTCTTCGCGCTTGGCTTTTTCGCGGCTCAGAACCGCTTCGCCCATCGCGTTCTCGATGCGCTCGAGATAGACCTCGACCGTGTCACCCACATTGATATTTGCGGGCTTGCCGGGCGTGGCGAATTCCTTGAGGGGGACGCGGCCTTCGGTCTTGAGGCCGACGTCGATGATGGCGAGATCGTTCTCGACGCCAACAACCGTCCCTTTGATGACGGAGCCTTCCTGCATATTGCTGTCCATGAAGGACTGTTCGAGCAGGGCGGCGAAATCTTCGCGGCTCGGATTGAGCGCGCTTTCTGTGTTAGCCAATGAAAAAGTCTCCTGACGATGCTTTTTATTCCGGCCGGCGGTTGGGTCCGCGGGTCTTCTCCCAAAATCGTTTAGTCGCAAGGGAGCGTATGGATTGGGCACTCGGTTAGGGGTTGCGGATATGCCCGGAACCTCCGTCTGCCACAGCATTGCAAATGCGAAAAAAGGCGCTCGCCCGTTGGGGCGAAAACGCACTCAACCCAATGCTTTATCTATGATCGCGACGGCTGCGCCGAACGCCGCTTCTATACTCAAATCGGAGGTATCGAGCAAGTGCGCGTCCGGGGCAGGCTTCATGGGGCTGGCTGCCCGTTCGGCGTCCCGGCGGTCCCTTTCCACAATATCATCAAGGACTTGTGCCTCGGTGACGGTTGACCCCGAATTCTTGAGTTCGAGCCACCTGCGGCGGGCGCGGATTTCCGGCCTTGCCGTCACGAAAAGCTTGGCCTGGGCGGCGGGGCAAACCACGGTGCCGATGTCCCGCCCGTCCAGCACGGCCCCGGGCTCGCCCCCGGGGGGGCGGGCGGCGAAATCGCGCTGAAAATGGAGAATGGCCGCCCGTACCTCCGGCATCACGGCAACGAGGGAGGCCGCCTCACCGGCCTCTGCCGTGCGGATTGCCTGCTCGTCGATCCGGGAAATATCAAGCGCATTTGCGGCGGCAAGGGCTGCCGCCTTGTCGGCAGGGTCACCGCCCCCCGCTCGCACCGCCTGGCCAACCGCCCGGTAGAGCGAGCCCGTATCGAGATAGGCGAAGCCGTAATAAGTGGCGAGGCGGCGCGCCAGCGTGCCCTTGCCGGAGGCGGCAGGCCCGTCCACCGCAATGACGATGCTCTTTCCGCTCGCCCCTTCACTCACAGGTCTTGCCCGACAATATTTGCGCCAAGGCCGCGCATGAGGTGGGTGAAATCGGGGAAGCTCGTCGCGATCATCGCGCCATCATCAATTGTCACGGGCTTCTGCGCCGCAAGCCCCATTACAAGGAAAGACATGGCGATGCGGTGATCCATATGGGTGGCGACATGGCCGCCCCCGGCCACATCACCGCTGCGCCCTTCAACCGTCATGCTGTCTTCGGTTTCATGCACCTTCACGCCATTGGCGCGCAGGCCCGACGCGGTGGCGGCGATGCGGTCGCTTTCCTTCACGCGAAGTTCGTGAATACCGCTCATCCGCGTTTCGCCCTCAGCAAAGGCGGCGGCAATGGCAAGCACCGGATATTCGTCGATCATGGAGGCGGCACGCGCAGGCGGCACATCGATGCCGCGCAGGTGGCTTGCCCGCACGCGCAGATCAGCAACCGGCTCACCGCCTTCATCGCGCTGGTTCATCACTTCAATGTTGCCGCCCATTTCCATCAGCGTCGTGTAAAGCCCCGCGCGATGTGGGTTGAGCGTGATGCCTTCCACAATGACTTCCGAGCCGGGCACGATGAGCGCGGCGACAACAGGGAAGGCAGCAGATGAAGGATCGCCCGGCACGATGATGGGGCAGGGCGTGAGTTCGGGCTGGCCGACAAGGCGGATTTCAAGCCCGCCCTCGCCCTCGCGCGTATCAACCTGTGCGCCAAAGGCCCGGAGCATCCGCTCTGTGTGGTCGCGTGTCGGCACGGGTTCGATCACGCAAGTCTCGCCCGGCGCGTTGAGGCCGGCAAGCAGAACTGCGGACTTCACTTGCGCCGAGGCTACAGGCGAACGATAGGTGATGGGCATGGCAGGCCGCGCTCCGGTCAGCGTCAGCGGCATCTTGCCGCCCTCGCGGGCATGGAAATGCGCGCCCATAAGGCTCAACGGATCAATGATCCGACCCATCGGACGGCGCGACAGCGAGGCATCGCCGATGAGGGTCGCGGTGATCGGGTGTCCGGCAACAAGCCCCATGATGAGCCGCGCGCCAGTGCCCGAATTGCCGAAATCGAGCGGCGCCTCAGGCTCCCGGAGCCCACCCACGCCCACACCATGCACCGACCAGGCGCCTTCGCCGGTGCGCGTCACCGTTGCGCCGAACTGACGCATGATCTCTGCGGTGGCCAGCACGTCCTCACCTTCGAGAAGCCCTTCGATCCGGGTCTCGCCAACGGCAAGCGCGCCGAAAATCAGCGCGCGATGCGAGATGGATTTGTCGCCCGGCACCCGGATTGTGCCCTCAAGGGCAGTTGAGGGTTCGGCGGTGAGACTGCGGGAGGAGGAACGATGTGATGCGGTCAATTGAGGGGTCCTGCCAGCGCGGCTTTAGAAGGTGTCGCCGGACGATCTCCGGCCTGTGCGCGGAACCCGTTTCATGCAGGGGTTCCGGTGCTGAGCGAATAGGTTTTGACAGGAGCAATTTAACGTGGCAATGGGAAAATCCTTCTAAGGCATTGAGCCGCGCTCCCCGGTGGGGTGCGCCCTGAGACGCAATTGGATGCGGGGAGTGTAGAACTTGTCGAAACCCGAGTTGGGAACCAAACGCGATTGCCCGAGCTGCGGCGCGAAGTTTTACGACCTGAGCAAGAATCCCGTCGTCTGCCCCAAGTGCAAGCACGAATATGTGCCGGATGCCGGGCCAAAAGCAAAGCGCGCAAAGCCGGTAGAGAAACCGAAGGAAAAGGCACCCAAGCGGGTCGTCCTGGATGACGAGGATAATGTATCGCTTGATGCCATGCGCGATGAAGAGCTGGCAGCCGATGATGATATCGACATTGATGATGTCGATGTGGACGTGGACGTGGATGACGACGCGGATGACGCTTTCCTGCCGGATGATGAAGACGGCGATGACGATGTTTCCGGCATCGTGCGCGGCGGCAAAAGCGACGACGACGACTGACACGCGATAAAGGGCGGAAAAAGGGCCAAGTTTCTCTTGATTGATTGAGAGAGCGGTCCTAAGTTCCGCCACCGCTGGCGCGATTCCCAAACCGCGCCACGGACAAGATGGGGCCATAGCTCAGTTGGGAGAGCGCTTGCATGGCATGCAAGAGGTCGTCGGTTCGATTCCGTCTGGCTCCACCA
>JBAYOU010000062.1:0-7452 GCA_041678065.1 Parvibaculum sp.
ACCATGCAGCGTGCGGCGCTTGTAGGCTGGTGGTTCGGCTTCGGCTATTTCCTTCTCGGGCTTTACTGGGTCGGCAATGCCTTCCTGGTTGATGCAGAGAAATTTGCCTTCCTGCTGCCTCTCGCCGTCACCTTGCTGCCTGCGGGCCTTGCGCTTTTCACTGCTGCCGCCGCCGCGATTGCGCGGCTCTTCTGGTTCAAGGGCTATCGCCGCGTCGCCGTCTTCGCGGTCATATGGACCATCTTTGAATGGCTGCGTGGCCATGTGCTGACGGGCTTCCCGTGGAACCTGATCGGCGAAAGCCTTGCAGCCTCGTCAGATGCGCTGATGCAGGCGGCAGCCCTTGTGGGCGCTTATGGTCTTTCCTTCGTCGCGCTGCTCATCACCGGCGCACTTGCCACTTTTGATGCGCGAGGCGCTTCTTTTGCACATCGGCTTGACCGGGAGATATTCGCAGCACCTGCCATTGCGCTGGCGGGACTTGCCCTTATCTGGATCGGCGGTTCGGCGCGTCTCTCATCAGCGGAGATGGATCTGTCGGGCGGCACGGAAATCCGCATCGTTCATCCGAACACGCCTTTCGTGAAAGATTGGGACAGCGAGGAGCGCCTCCTCACCGTTATCGGCCAGTTGCTGCGCATGTCCGCCGAGCCGACAGTGGAGCGGCCTGAAGGGCTTCGCCCCGGCACCATTGTTATCTGGCCGGAAAATGCCGTGCCTGTGCTGCTTGCGCGGGAGCCCTATGTGCTTGGTGCGATTGGCCGCATGTTGCCGGAAGGCGGGCATCTCATTGTCGGATCAAATCGCGGCGAACCGGAGCCTGATGGCCCCGCGAACCGGCTCCGCATTTTCTATAACAGCCTCTATGTCGTGAGCGACAAGGGCGAGATCGTCGAGACTTACGACAAGCATCATCTCGTGCCCTTCGGGGAATATGTGCCGCTGCGCCATCTGCTCGGGCGGCTTGGGCTGCGGCAGATCGTGCAGTTTCAGGGGAGCTTTGAGACTGGCCCCGGCCCGCGCACGCTGACGCGGCGGGGCTTGCCCCCGGTCAGCCCGCTCATCTGTTACGAGGTGATCTTCGCCGATGAAGTCGTCGCGCGGGGAGAGCGCCCGACATGGTTCGTCAACATCACCAATGATGCGTGGTTCGGTGCCTCTGCCGGCCCCTATCAGCATTTCTCGCAAGTGCGCCTGCGCGCCGTGGAGCAGGGGCTTCCGATTGCGCGCGCGGCAAATAGTGGCATTTCCGCCCTGGTCGACCCCTATGGGCGCGTGGTGGAAAGTCTCCCCCTCGACCGGCAGGGCGTGATTGATGCGGTGCTTCCAGCGCCCCTCGCCCCCACGCTCTATGCCCGGCTTGGTGACCTTTTTCCGGCCCTTCTTATGGCGGTTACCTTTGCCGCTGCCTGGTATGGCCGCCGTCTGCCGACCAATGGTGGCTGAGAAGAAACGCTCGCCCTTCGGGTTCCATCCAGATTGGGCATTGGCTGAAGGATTGCAGCCATTTCGCGGCGGACCCATGCTGCATACCCTTACCAGAAGTTGTAGTGTGCCACGATTGCTACCAGCCGTGGAGATCGGCCCGTGACCCGGAAACTACCGAATCCCGTGGATGTGCATGTCGGAGCGCGCGTCCGCATGCGCCGGATGCTGATAGGCATGAGTCAGGAAAAACTTGGCGAAAGCCTCGGCCTCACCTTTCAGCAGGTCCAGAAGTACGAAAAGGGTACGAACCGCATCGGCGCCAGCCGCCTCTACCAGATCGGCGCTGTGCTGGGGGTGCCGATCGAGTTTTTCTTTGCGGGGCTGGAGCGCGCGGAGCCCGGCGATGAAGGGGTCGCGGAAGCCGGCTTCGATACGGAACTTCTTTCGAGCGCTGAGGGCATCCAGCTCAATAGCGCCTTTTTCGCCATTACGGACCCGAAACTCCGAAAGCACCTTCTTGATCTGATGAAGGCGCTGGCGGGCTTGCCCGAAGAGCGTGATGCCGACCACCTGTCCGGCTAAAGACTGTTTGAAAAACTTCTCCCAACTTCGTCATGGCCCGAATTAAATCGCGCCATGACGAAGTCGGGCTTTCAAACAATCCATAGTTACGGCGAATAACAGAGTGATATGCACTTATGTGCATATCTTTTTGCGCTCGCCTGTTGACCGCGAACCAGATACTTGCAAAAACCAAGGCCGTTGGCGCGGCGAGGTGCGCCCGGCGTTCTGGGCGGCCCGACAGGGGACTATTCCGACGGGGGCGATCTCTTTCCGTTTTGCCAGCGACTACCGAATGTCGAAGGGCGATTCCGTCATTTCCGGCGCAAATTCATCCCACACCCATGAGGGAGAACAACTTGGCTAGGTCAAACTTCCTGTTCACGAGCGAATCGGTTTCCGAGGGACATCCCGACAAGGTGTGCGACAGGATTTCTGATGCTGTTGTCGATCTCTATCTCGCCGCGGACCCTTTCGCGCGCGTGGCCTGCGAAACGCTGACGACGACGAACACCATCATCCTCGCCGGTGAAGTGCGCGGCCCCGACAGCATCACCAAGGAAAAGATCGAGGAGACCGCGCGCAATGCTGTGAAGGCCATCGGCTATGAGCAGGAGGGCTTCCACTGGAAGAATGCACGCTGCGAAGTGCTGCTTCACGCTCAGTCCGCTGACATTGCGCAGGGTGTTGATGCAAGCGGCAACAAGGATGAAGGCGCTGGCGACCAGGGCATCATGTTCGGTTATGCCTGCAATGAAACCGACGTGCTGATGCCTGCTCCCATTATCTATTCGCACCGCATCCTGAAGCGCATGGCGGATGATCGTCATTCCGGCAAGCGCCCGGAATTCGAGCCGGACGCGAAGAGCCAGGTAACGCTGCGCTATGAAAACGGCAAACCGGTCGGTGTCACCTCGGTTGTGGTCTCCACGCAGCATAAGGAAGGCGTCAAGCAGGCCGACCTGCGCGAGCTCGTTCGCGGTTATGTGAGCGAGGTGCTCCCAGCTGGCTGGTTCCCGCCCGAAGAAGAATTCTATGTGAACCCGACAGGTAATTTCGTCATCGGTGGGCCGGATGGCGATGCGGGCCTGACCGGCCGCAAGATCATCGTGGACACTTATGGCGGCGCGGCGCCCCATGGCGGCGGTGCCTTCTCCGGCAAGGACCCGACGAAGGTTGACCGCTCCGCGGCCTATGCAGCGCGCTATCTCGCAAAGAACGTTGTTGCGGCAGGTCTTGCTGATCGCTGCACCATCCAGCTTGCCTATGCCATTGGCGTATCGAAGCCGCTGTCGATCTATGTTGATATGCATGGCACCGGGAAGACGGATGAAGAGGCAGTCGAGCGCGCCATCCCGACCTGCATGGATCTGAGCCCGCGCGGCATCCGCGAGCATCTCGGCCTCAACAAGCCGATCTATGAGCGCAGCGCGGCCTATGGCCATTTCGGCCGCGAGCCGGATGCACAGGGCGGCTTCTCCTGGGAGAAGACCGATCTCGCTGCCAAGATTGCGGCTGCCATCCGCTGACCGTCTACGAGTTGGCGCCTGCGAGCGCGAGTGGGTCTTGAAGTGAGTGCTGAAAACGAAAACCCCTCGCGCCGTCACGTCTATGGGCGCACCAAGGGCAAGGCGCTGAAGCCTCGCCAGGCAAATCTGATGGAGACCCTCCTGCCGAGGGTCTCCATTTCTATTGGTGAGACGCCTCTCGATCCGCAAAGCCTCTTTGGCGATGTGGAAGACGTCTGGCTCGAAATCGGTTTTGGCGGCGGCGAGCATCTCGCCCATCAGGCAGATACGCACCGCCATGTGGGCATTATGGGTTGCGAGCCCTTTGTGAATGGCGTTGCCAAGCTCGTCATCGAAATCGAGCAGCGGAACCTCACCAATGTCCGCATCCTCAATGATGATGCGCGCTTCCTGCTGGAAAAGCTGACGCCCGCCTCGCTTTCGCGCGTCTTCATCCTCTATCCCGATCCCTGGCCGAAGAAGCGCCACAACAAACGCCGCTTCGTGAACCTCGAAACGCTGGCCTTCCTCGCAAGCGCGTTGAAGCCGGGCGGAGAACTGCGTTTTGCGAGCGATATCCCCGATTACATCGCCTGGACGCTCGCCCATGTGAGCCGCTTCAACCGCGAAAAGGGCGAAACCTTCCGCTGGAATGCGGAATGTGCAGATGACTGGCGCAAACCCTATGAAGGCTGGCCGGGCACGCGTTATGAGGCCAAGGCCATCCGGGAGGGGCGGACACCCGCCTATCTTTCTTTCCACCGCCTCTGAGCGGTTGCCCTTGCTCTTGAGGGCAAAATGGCGTTATAAAGAGCATAACAAGTCAGCGACGCTCCAGAGAGTGGGCTGTCTCCGGAAACGGGGGCCCGCTTTTTTTGTTATCTGGGGCCCGGTTTGACGGGATTGGAGAAGGGCCATTGGCCTCCACGAAGCTCGAAACGACAGAAGACAGCGACGCAATCGCGCTCGCCACGCTCGATACACATCTCGTTGCGCCCCCCGGCGTTGCGCGCAAGGTGTTTGAACTGGTGCGTGCATCAGCCGAAGGCGCTGGCTTCGAGATTGTGCGTATTCGTTTCGGTTTGCAGGATGGCCGCACGCTTCAGATCATGGCCGAGCGCCCCGATGGCCGTATCTCCGTCCATGAATGCGAAGAGCTGTCGCATATTCTTTCTGCCGTGCTCGATGTCGAGGACCCGATCCCCGGTGAGTATAATCTCGAAGTTTCCTCGCCCGGCATCGACCGCCCGCTGACGCGGCCCAAGGATTTCGAACGCTGGCAGGGCTTCGATGCCAAGGTTGAGCTCGGTGAAGCCGTTTCCGGCCGCAAGCGCTTTCGCGGAATACTGCAAGGCGTCGAGGACGGCGAAGTTCTTGTTGAAAGTGAAGTTGAAGGATTTTCGGAGCCGCAGATTCTCGGTCTGCCGTTCCTCAAGGTGAGCGAGGCGAAGCTCGTCATGAGCGACGACCTTATCAGGGAAAGTCTTAAAAGGCAGGGCCGGGTTGAAGACGATCCCGATGCCCTCTCCGACGGAGATTAAAGAATGGCACCGGCAGTTAGCGCCAACCGTCTTGAGCTGTTGCAGATCGCAGATGCAGTCGCGCGGGAAAAGTCCATCGATCGGGAAGTCGTGCTTGAGGCAATGGCCGAGGCGATCCAGAAAGCGGCTCGCTCGCGCTATGGTGCGGAAAATGAAATCCGTGCACGCATCAATCCGCAGACCGGCGAAATCCGCCTCGTGCGCCTGCTCGAAGTGGTCGATGCAGTAGATAATGATGCTGTGCAGATCGATCTCAAATCAGCCAAGCGCCGCAACCCGGCCGCACAGGCAGGCGATCTGATCGAAGACGAATTGCCGCCGGTTGATTTCGGACGCATCGCTGCACAGACCGCAAAGCAGGTCATTGTGCAGAAGGTGCGCGATGCCGAGCGTGAACGCCAATATGATGAATACAGGGATCGCATCGGCGAGATCGTCAACGGCATTGTGAAGCGCGTTGAATATGGCAACGTCATCGTTGATCTCGGTCGGGGTGAAGCGATTGTTCGCCGCGACGAGCTGCTGCCGCGCGAAACCTTCCGCAATGGCGACCGCGTTCGCGCCTATATATATGACGTGCGCCGCGAACAGCGCGGCCCGCAGATTTTCCTGTCACGTTCCCATCCGCAATTCATGGCGAAGCTCTTCGCGCAGGAAGTGCCGGAAATCTATGACGGCATCATCGAGATCCGCGCCGTTGCGCGCGATCCGGGCAGCCGCGCCAAGATCGCCGTCATCTCGAATGACAATTCGATTGACCCCGTCGGTGCCTGCGTTGGTATGCGCGGCAGCCGCGTGCAGGCAGTGGTGAACGAGCTTCAGGGTGAGAAGATCGATATCATCCAGTGGTCGCCCGACGCCGCAACCTTTATCGTGAACGGTCTGGCGCCTGCCGAAGTCGTCAAGGTCGTGCTTGATGAGGATGCACAGCGCATTGAAGTCGTGGTGCCTGACGATCAGCTTTCGCTCGCCATTGGCCGTCGTGGCCAGAATGTGCGCCTTGCCTCGCAGCTTACCGGCTGGGATATCGACATCCTGACGGAGGCCGAGGAAAGCGAACGCCGCCAGGCCGAATTCGTCAGCCGCACGGCAATTTTCGCCGAAGCGCTCGATGTCGATGAGATGATCGCGCAGCTTCTCGCATCCGAAGGTTTTGCTTCCATCGAAGAAGTGGCCTATGTCGATCTGGACGAGATTGCCGAGATCGAAGGCTTCGACGAAGATACGGCGCAGGAAATCCAGAGCCGCGCTCTGGAATTCATCGAGCGCCAGAATGCAGAATTTGACGAGAAGCGCCGCGAGCTTGGTGTGGCTGATGAACTGGGCGAGATCGAAGGCGTGACGCCGAAGATGCTCGTTGCGTTTGGCGAGAATGATCTGAAGAGCGTCGAGGACCTCGCGGGCTGCGCCACGGATGATCTGCTCGGCTGGAACGAGACCGTGAATGGTGAGCGCAAGCACCAGCAGGGCATTCTCGAAGATTTTGACCTGACGCCCGATGATGCCAATGACCTCATCATGAAGGCGCGTCTGAAGGCCGGCTGGATCACGGAAGCGGATCTCGCCACGGCGGAAGAAGACGAGGAAGCGGAAGAGGGTGAAGAAGCAGAAGCCTGAGGCCGATGGCCCCGAGCGCCGCTGCATCGTCACCGGCCAAACCGGCGGCAAGCATGGGCTCATCCGCTTCGTGCTCGATCCGGAGGCTAATGTGGTGCCGGATCTGGCCGAAAAACTGCCGGGCCGTGGCTTTTGGGTCACGGGCACCCGTGAGATAGTTGAAAAGGCGGTCCTGAAGGGTCATTTCAAGAGGGCCGCCAGGGGCTCTGCCACGGCGGACCCCGATCTTGCTGATACCGTCGAGCGGCTGCTTGCGCGCCGCGCGGCTGATGCGCTGGGCCTTGCACGCAAGGCCGGCGCATTGGAAACGGGCTTCGAAAAGGTGCTGACCGCCATTTCGCGCGGTCGTATCGCTGCTCTGATAGAGGCGCGGGACGGTGCACTGGATGGCCGTCGCAAGCTTGAACAACGCCTCCGGGTGTTGAAAAAACAAGGATTTCCGGGCGATGTCCCCGTTTACGATCCGCTATGGGCCGATGAAATGGGTTTGGCATTGGGCCGGGGAAATGTGATACATGCAGCCCTGATCCAGGGGCGCATGCAGGCGAAAGTCGCGGGCGATCTTGCCAGGCTGTCGCGATATGGGCGGAAGGACCGCCCGGAAACGGCCCGCGTGACACACAATCCGCGGGAAAGTTGACGAAGGATAGGAATGACCGATCAGGCCGATACGAGCGAACGCAAACCGAAAGCTGCGGGCGGGAAGACGCTGAGCCTCAAGCGGACGGTAGAGTCTGGCCATGTGCGCCAGAACTTTTCGCATGGCCGTTCAAAGTCGGTCGTCGTCGAAAAGAAGA
>JBAYOU010000063.1:0-7408 GCA_041678065.1 Parvibaculum sp.
AGGGAAGGCGTCAGGCAGGTTCCTTGTCGTCCGGCCCAATCTCATCCGGGCCGGTCAGCCGTTTACCATCAAGCTGGCGTTTGCGGCGCGCGTTCTCGATCTTTGTGATCTTCTTTTCTGCACCGCTGCGTCCGAAGCGAATACGGTTTGCGGCGGCTTCCTCTTCGTCGCGCTTTTTCGCTTCGCGCCTCTTTTCGGCGCGTGTTTTCTCTCCGGCCGCCTTTTCAAGACGTGCTCTTTTCCGGAAAGAGGAGAAATTGACTATATTTCCGCTGTCCGATTCCATAACTTGCCTGCGAGCTGGCGATGCGGCGCCGGGGCCGCTCCGATCGTTCGGAAATCCTAGGACAAACCCTGTCCGGGAGGAACCGAAGACATGCGCCCGTCACGTCTGGTTTGCCGCTGGAGATGCTTTTGAATTCGATCCTGACCTATATTGCGGGTCTTCTCGTTCTATTGCTTTTTGCAGCGCTTGTTGGGCCGAGTCTGGTGGACTGGAACCAGTTTCGTGCCGAGATCGAGGTGCAGGCATCAGAAACGGTCGGGCGTCCTGTCAGCATCGGCGGTGATATCCGGTTCCAGATGTTGCCTGCGCCGCAGATGACGCTGAACAAGATCAAGATCGGCCATCTCTCAAATCCAGGTTCGCTGCCCTCTAATCACAACTTTGCAACTTTCGAAGCGATTGACGCGGAGGTCGCGCTTGCACCGCTTCTCGGCGGCGACATCAAGATCACCAGCATTGTTGTGCTGCGACCGCAAGTCAATCTCGAGATCCTGCCCGACGGAACCCCCAATTGGGACGCGCTCAATATGGCTGAGCGCATTCCGGCCAATGGGATGTTCTCGCTTGCCTCGATCAGCCTCGACAAGGCGAGCTTTGAAGAAGGCACCATCAACTATTCCAACCGCGTCAATGGTCGCGCATGGAAGGCAGAGGATGTAAGCGGCGAGATCGTCGCCTCCTCGCTGCTCGGGCCGATGCGGATGGATGCCGAGGCTGTGCTGGGTGGTGTGCCTGTTGCCATGCGGATTGGGCTAGGCGCTTTTGACGGAAAGAAGGCGTTTCAGGTCACGGCGGAGATAGAGACGAAAAATTATCCCGCGCGCTTTCTCTTTTCCGGTGTGGCGACCGAGCCTGCGATCACGGCTCGGCTTGATGGCAATGGGCGATTGCGCATTGGCAATACGGATGATGATGGGACATCGGCTGAGAGAATCCGTGTGGATGCGGGCATGGTACTCAATATGCGCGGACTTGACCTGCGGAATCTCACCGTCGCTGCAGCCGGCTCCACGCTCACCGGTGACTCGCAAATACGTTGGGAACGGCGCCCCGTCTTCTCGCTGGATCTTTCATCCGAAAGTTTCTCGCTTGATCCGCTGCTTGATCTTGTCGCACCGGATAGAGAAATGCGGGAAGCGTCATTGGCAGACATCGTCATGTCTACGCAGCCGCCAGCATGGCTGGATGGCCGCGTCGATATCAAGGCGAAGACATTGCTTGTCCGCAATGTGCCGCTGCGCGATGTGGCGCTCGATCTATCGCTGGAGAAGGGCGCGCTGGAAATCGGGCGAGCCTCTGCCGAGCTTGGCGGTTCCACACAGATCGAGCTTGGGGGAAAATTTTCTCCTGAGGAGGAAGGCTCCCGCTTTGAGGGCAGTGGAGAGTTGAAGAGCGCGAATGTTGCGGCGCTTGCTTCATGGCTCGCGCCTGTGAGCGGAGAGACGGCGCGCCCCACGGTGGCAGGTTCGCCTTTCTCCATCAAATCGCGTCTGCGCTTCGAACAGGGGCTTTATGTGTTTGGTGAGATCGCTGCGGCCAATGCGCGCGATCTGGCATCACCAGCGCTGCGCGGTAATCTCCGTGTCGATACATCGGGCGAGCGGCCCGCCATTGGTGCGGATTTCGATATTGCGCGTTTTGACTTCGAACCGCTGACGGCGCTTCTGCC
Organism: Parvibaculum sp.; assembly: GCA_041678065.1. Classification (GTDB taxonomy): domain Bacteria; phylum Pseudomonadota; class Alphaproteobacteria; order Parvibaculales; family Parvibaculaceae; genus Parvibaculum. The sequence continues at coordinate 1,956 of JBAYOU010000063.1, forward strand.
GGAAGGCGGCGATGCACTTGCATGGATGGATGCGCGCGACATTTCGCTAAGGCTCGATGCGGAAGAGCTCACGCTTTTCCGGCAGGAGATGAAAGGCGTCGAAGCAGAACTTTCTCTTCGCGCGGGCACGCTGGGCATTTCGCGCCTTGATATCGCGAATATTGCCGGCGTCGCATTTTCACTCTCAGCCGATCTGGCTGGCGTGACCACAGGCGCGCGGGATGATGTGAAGGGACGCTTCAGCGGCACGATCAAGGCGGATCGTTTTGGCGGGCTTCTTGAAATCGGCGGCTTTGATGTGCCGGATATTGAAGGCCCGGTAGATCTCATCATCACCGGCGCTTCCGGCGAGGCGGAAGACAGCCAGTTGCGCGTTGATACGCTCACGCTGCGCGGCACGGTGCGCGGCAGCCGCGTGGATGGTGTGGCGAAGCGGCGTCATGGTCCACAGGGCGGTGTGGACCGGCTTGAATTTTCCGGTACGGCTGCGAATGAAGAAGGCCGTGTGCTTCTTGAACAGCTTGGCTTTGCGCCTCAGGCCGATCTTTCAGGCACCGGCACCGTCTCGGTGCAGCTTGATGGTGATACGGGCGGCATTTACGACACCAACTTCCGCGCGAATGTGGGCGGCACCACGCTGACGGCACGCGGCAAGGTCGAAAACCCGTTTGAGGCCTTGCATTTCACGGGACGTGTCGATGTTGCGGCATCGGGTGTGATGCATGTGCTTGGTGGTTTCGGTGCGCCGGAGCCGCTTGCTGATTGGGTCGGTGCGCAAGCTGGTGGCCCCGGATTCGTCTTTTCGTCCGATGTTGTCTGGGACAAGGCAAGTCTCGCGCTTTCCGATTTCGAAGGCGTTGCGGGCAGTTTCCGTCTCTCTGGCAATGCGAATTGGGCGGCGGGCGCGGGCGGTGCGTTGCCGCGCTTCACGGGTTCCATCGAGGCAAATGGCCTCGATCTTACGCCGCTTGTTGTTGGTAAGGGCAGCGACACCACGTGGCCTGCCGATGCACTCGATTGGTCGGCACTCGGCAAGCTTGATGCAGAGGTTGATCTCAAGGCGGGAAGTGTGGTGCTGGGCAGGTTGGCGGTGGGCGATGCTGTGACGCGGCTATCCGTCTCGCATGGCGTCCTTACTGCCTCGCCCTTTGTCGGTTCCTATGGGCGCGGGCGTCTTTCCATTGGTGCGCGGATTGAGGGCGGTGAGGGGCAGCCGGGTATCGGCCTCACCCTCGTGCTTGAGAATGCGGATTTGCGTTCAGCCATCACCCCTGTTGCCAGTGCCGCACCGGCGACTGGCAGGCTTGACCTCAACGCACAGTTGCAGGCGCAGGGACGAAGCTGGCTCGGGCTTGTTTCATCCCTCGGTGGTAATGCCACCGCAAAATTGTCAGGCGCAAGGATAGAGCCGCTTGATCTGCCCGGCTTCTCTGCCGCGCTTGCATCAATGAGCGAGATTGAGGCATTCCCGTCTCTCGTGGAGGAGACACTTCTTCAGGGTACGACGGCTTTTGATGATACGGAGCTTTCCTTCAATATCACCGATGGACTTCTCCGCAGTTCCGAAGCCGTGCTCGCGCTCACAGGCGGGAAGGGCGCGCTTGATGTTTTCTATGATCTGCCGCGTCTTGCCTCCGATACGGCACTTGCCATTGAACTGGACACGCCGGAAGCCGCACCCAGCTTCACCATCAGCGCTGTCGGGCGGGGACAGAAGCTCGACATTGTCACGGACACGCTTGATCTGCAGAATTTTATGGCGCGTCGTCTGCTCCAGAAGAGCCTTGATGAAGCGGGTGCCGGTGTGCCTGAGGAATTGCGCGAATTGATGGAAGCGCCGGCTGGGAAGAGCGGTGGCGCAACGCCGCTGCCGCGCCCTACCGCGGGAAACTGATTGCCCGCTATTCCTCAACAGGGCAGGTGGAACCCTGCCTTGCCTGAATTGCCTTCAGCACATGCACGCGGATCGCGGAAGAGAGGCTCCCCTTTTCACCGCGCGCAAGGTCGATACGGCGAACAAGCTCGTTGACGGATGTATCTTCGGAACAGGCGAGTTCCTTCAGCGCCTCCCAGAAGGGGCGTTCAAGCGAGATTGACGTGCGGTGGCCTGCAATGGTCACCGAGCGTTTGACGTCTGAGAAATCCTCGTCAGTCGTCCCGCTTGTCATGCCGCTCCTTCCGCGCCGGACTTACTCCGGTGAGATCATCTTTTCGGGGCGGACGACTTCGTCGAATTCCGCGTCCGTCACATAGCCGCCACCCACGGCCTCTTCGCGCAGCGTGGTACCGTTCTTGTGGGCGGTCTTGGCGATCTTCGCGGCGTTGTCGTAGCCGATCTTCGGGGCGAGGGCGGTGACAAGCATCAGCGACCGCTCAAGCGCGGCCTTGATGTTGTCTTCGCGCGGCTCGATACCGACGACGCAATTATCCGTGAAGCTCACCGCCGCATCGGCCATCAGCCGCACGGATTGGAGGAAGTTATAGGCCATGACCGGGTTGAAGACGTTCAATTCGAAATGACCCTGGCTGCCCGCAAAGGTGAGAGCGGCGTGGTTGCCGAAAACCTGCACGCAAACCTGCGTCAGCGCCTCGCACTGGGTCGGGTTCACCTTGCCCGGCATGATGGACGAACCGGGCTCGTTTTCCGGCAGCGACAACTCGCCAAGACCCGAGCGCGGGCCCGAACCGAGGAAGCGGATGTCATTTGCGATCTTGAAGAGCGATACCGCAACTGTGTTGATCGCGCCATGGCTGAAGACCATCGCGTCATGGGCTGCGAGAGCTTCGAACTTGTTCGGCGCGGTCTTGAAAGGAAGATGCGTAATGGCCGCAACCTTTTCCGCCACCTTCTCGGCAAAGCCCACCGGCGCATTGAGGCCGGTGCCAACGGCGGTGCCACCCTGCGCAAGCTCCATCAGCTTCGGCAGCGTCTGCTCGATGCGTTCGATGCCGTTCTCGATCTGCTTCGTGTAGCCGGAAAACTCCTGGCCCAGAGTCAGCGGCGTTGCATCCTGCGTATGGGTGCGGCCGATCTTGATGATGTGGTTCCATGCCTGCGCTTTGTCATTCAGCGCATTACGCAGCTTCTGTAGGGCGGGGAGCAGGCGGTGGTGAATTTCTTCCGCGCAGGCAATATGCATGGCCGTCGGATAGGTATCGTTCGACGACTGGCTCATATTTACATGGTCGTTTGGGTGAACGGGCTTCTTCGAGCCCATCTCGCCGCCGAGCAATTCAATTGCGCGGTTCGAGATCACCTCATTCGCGTTCATGTTGGACTGGGTGCCCGAACCCGTCTGCCAGACGACGAGCGGGAAATGCGCGTCGAGCTTGCCTTCGATCACTTCCTGTGCCGCCTGCACGACGGCGTTGCCGATCTTCGGGTCGAGGCGGCCAAGCTCCATATTCGCTTCCGCCGCAGCGCGCTTCACAATGCCGAGTGCGCGGATCACGGGAAGGGGTTGTTTTTCCAGACCGATCTTGAAATTGCCAAGGCTGCGCTGTGCCTGCGCGCCCCAATATTTGTCGGCTGCGACCTCGATGGGGCCGAAAGTATCGGTTTCTGTGCGGGTCTTGGTCATGTCGGGCGCTCCAGCAGGCCGCCGGATACCGGCGGAAAAGATCAACCGGGCGCCGGTTTAGCATGCGGGCAATTGAACGCCAAGGCGCGGTGTGCGCGGAGCGGGGAAAGCGAGCGGGCTATTTCTTGCGGAAAGCGTCGAGGCTCACTACTTCGCCAACCGCTTCCTCGGCGGGTTGCTCGGGCTTTGAGGCTTCAGTGGCCGGTTCTGCCTCGTGGCTGTTATTTGCCGCGCCTTCCACCTGAAATTGCAGCCCGAATTGCACGCTGGGATCGAAGAAACCCTGAACGGCGGGGAAGGGAATGCTCAGATGTTCGGGAACCTTGTTGAAGGTCAGTTCCACCGAGAAGCGTTCCTCGCTCACTTCGAGATTCCAGAATTGATGCTGGAGAACGATGGTCATTTCTTCCGGATATTGTTTGCGGAGCCTGTCCGACATATCGACGCCCGGCGCATCGGTACGAAAAGAAATGTAGAAATGATGCTCGCCCGGCAAGCCCTCATCGCGCGCGATTTTCAGTGCGCGGCGCACAACGCCCCGCAGCGCATCTTGCGCCAGCACGTCATATCGCATCAGGTCTTCGGCCAAGGTTAGCTCCAAATTCGTGAATCAAACTTCGTTAACGGTGATTCAACCAGCGTTTACACCGAAAATCCAGATGAAGCGGCGCGAGTGCGCGGGTTTCATACTGTTGTGACAGGAACGTCGCAACCCGCAAATCGCCTCATGACGGATAAGAATAAAGTGGAGGCTTCTGTTGCCAGGTGCCTCCGAACCCCGCCTTACCCGGCTAAGGGCAAGGACTTCAATCGAGGTTGTCGCACCGCATTACGCAGCGAGACGTGCCTCAGCATAGTTGTCGTTGGCAACTATAAAACGGCCCGATGACGGCGGAACCATGCCGGGCAAAAAGACTGTCTTTACACCCTCGTCGATCCTGTTTCGCCCCCGAAAGCCCTGCCGCGACAGGAGAAACTTTTGGTGGAGGCGCCGGGTACTGCCCCCGGGTCCGAATGGTTTATTCCACAATCCGTTTATCGCCATAGTCGGCGGCAAACCACCGACACGGCTAATATAGGGCGAAAGAGTATATTTTGAAGCCCGATTCCCGTACTTCCGGGGAATAATTTTGCAGTTCACTCTGCAGGCAGGTTCGCACGGAACAGGCGGATTACATTGCCGCCCATCACCTTGGTGATTTCCTCTTCCGTGAAATCGGCTTTCCGCATTTCCTCGGTAAGCACGGCAAGCTCCGATGTGTCGAAGGCGACGCTGACTGCGCCGTCATAATCGGAGCCGAGACCCACATGGTCGGCGCCAAGCAGGTCGATTGCGTAGCGGATGGTCTTCACCACATTTTCGGGCTTGGGGTCGCACACCGCGCCATCCCAATAGCCGATGCCGATGACACCGCCCTTCGCGGCGATGCGCTTTGCGAGATCGTCGGTGATGTTGCGCGGGCTGTCGCAAGCGCCGCGAAGGCCCGTATGGGAGAGAACGACGGGCCGCGTTGCAAGGACCAGCGTTTCCTCCACGACAGCCGGGGAGGAGTGGGCGACGTCGATGGTGATGCCAAGGCGTTCCATCTCCTTTACGGCTTCGCGGCCAAAGGGAGTAAGGCCTTCGCCGGAGGTGCCGTGAAGTGAGCCGCCCAGCTCATTATCGAAGAAGTGATGGAGGCCCATCAGCCGGTAACCAGCATCATAAAGGCGCTGGATATTCTCGATCTTTCCTTCGAGCGGGTGAGAGCCTTCCGCGCCAAGCAGCCCGCCAACGACAGTTGCGCCTTCCGCCCGTGCGGCCAGCAGTGCGTCAAGATCGGCGCGGCTGCGGATGATGCGAAGCTGATCGGGAGCCTGTTCTTCAAGGCG
>JBAYOU010000064.1:0-7393 GCA_041678065.1 Parvibaculum sp.
GCCGCGATCACTTTTTCCACAAGAGCATCCACCGCAGGATCGGCAATGCCGGACAGATTGCGCCCGCCCGGCACGCCCGCAAAATCACTCGTCCAGTAGGCGCGGATCTCGATGCCTGGCGTGAGGCTCAGCGAATAACGCTGGATCATCACGTCGAAATCATAATTGTCGCGCCGCTGCTGATACTGTGATGAATCGACAAGACGGATGGTCGCGTCGATGCCAAGCAGGCGGAGATTCTTCACCAGAGGTGCGGTCAACCGCTCGACCATCGGATCATTGTCGAGAAATTCGAGCGAGAGAATGTCGCCCGCCGCATTGCGCCGCTTGCCATCCTGCACCGTCCAGCCCGCTTCATCGAGCAGTGCGGCGGCGCGGCGAAGGAGACGGCGATCCTGGCCCGACCCATCGCTGACGGGAGGCGAGACAACTTCACCGAACACATCTTCAGGAAGCGTGTCACGCCAGGGTTCAAGCTGGGCAAGCTCTTCAGCGCTCGGCACACCCGCAGCCTTCATCGGCGAGTTTTCAAAATAGCTCTCGGTGCGCTTGTAGAGGCCGTAGAAAATATTGGCGTTGGTCCATTCGAAATCGAAGGCGAGGGTCAATGCCTCGCGGACGCGCCGATCCTGAAATTTCTCGCGCCGCATATTGAGGAACCAGCCTTGTGCGCCGGACGGTGTTTCATCCGGCAGTTCTGCCAGCTTTACGCGTCCATCCCGTATAGCGGGAAAGTTATACTCCGTCGCCCATGTCTTGGAGGTGAACTCTTCGCGGAAGAGATACTGGCCGGAGGCAAAGGCTTCGAACTGCGCGGTGCGGTCGCGGTAATAGTCAAAGCGGATACGGTCGAAATTCCACTGGCCGACATTCACATTGAGATCACGCGCCCAGTAATCCGTGACGCGCTCATAATTGATGAAGCGCCCTGCCCGAAAACTGCCGATCCTGTATGGCCCGCTGCCAAGCGGCGGCGTGAGAGACGCGCCAAACTCATTCTCGGTGTAATAGCGCTTCGAGAAGATCGGCAGCACAGCGGCAATGAAAAGCGGCAGATCGCGCGTCTGATTGCCGGTGAAGGTGATTTCAACAACGCGTGCCCCGTGTGCCTGAACATCCGCCAACTCACGCAAATTCTGCGAGATCAGGGGGTGCCCTTTTTCTTTCAGAAGGAGAATGGAGAAAACAACATCTTCTGCCGTGAGCGGTGTTCCATCATGGAAATATGCACCGTCACGCAGATGGAAGGTAAGGCTGTTTCCATCGTCCGATGCTTCAACGCTTTCGGCGACAAGTCCGTAAACAGCGTCCGGTTCGTCATAGGCGCGCACCATCAGCGTGTCGAAGATGAGGTCGAGCCCTTGCGGCGCGGCACCACGCAATATGTAGCCGTTCAGTGTGTCGAATGTGTAGAAGGACGCATTGAAGGCGGCGGTCGGCCCGACCTGCGAGAAGGTGCCGCCTTTGGGCGCCTTCGGATTCACGTAGTCGAAATGGCTGAAGTCCGGGGCGTATTTGAGTTCGCCAAAGATCGACATGCCATGCCGCTTCTCACCGGCGTGCGCCATGCCGCCAGGCAGCAGGCTTGCGGCCAGGGCACCCCCGCCAAGCGCCAGAATGTCACGACGCGTCAGGCGCGGGACGATGCTCATTCCGCTTCGCTCGCCTCATCTTCAGGGGCGGGTGTGGGCGCATCGCCCGCCATCCACCAGATCGTCGGGAAGCCGATGGAATAGGGCGGCATGTTTTCCGGATGCTTCAGCCGCGACCAATAGGCCACGCGATTATAGGTGAGGTGCCACTGCGGCACGACATAATGGCCGGCAAGCAGCACGCGATCGAGCGCGCGTGTGGCGGCCACAAGTGCTTCGCGGTCCTTCGCATAGATCACCCGGTCGATCAGCTTTTCAATGGTCGGGTCGCAAATGCCGATGACATTGCGGCTCCCTTCTGCCTTTGCGGCATCGCATCCCCAGAACTCGCGCTGCTCATTGCCCGGAGAGAGCGACTGCGGAAACGTCTGGATGATGATGTCGAAATTGCGCGTATCCATGCGGCGCTGATATTGCGCGGCATCCACATTGCGGATGCTGGAGGTGATGCCGAGCCGGTTCAGAGATTGCTGATAGGGCGCGATGACACGCTCGAAGGTTGGCGAGTCGATGAGAAACTCGACATTGAGAACATCGCCATTCACATTGCGGCGCTTGCCGTTTTCGATCTTCCAGCCTGCCGCATCGAGAAGGTCGGCGGCGCGTCGAAGGTTGTTGCGGTTGTTGCCGCTGCCATCCGTCACCGGCATTTCATAGGCATTGGTGAAAATCTCGGGCGACAGATCATCCTTGAGCTCTTCAAGAATGGCGCGCTCAAGCCCTTCCGGCAGACCGCTCGAAGCGAGTTCGGAATTGGCGAAATAACTTCCCGTGCGCGTGTATTGTTCGTGGAAGAGGTTGCGGTTCATCCACTCGAAATCGAACGCCCAGTTGAAGGCTTCGCGGACACGCGGATCCTGGAACTTTGCCCGCCGCAGGTTGAAGGCAAAGCCCTGCATTCCGGCGCCATTGGCGGAGGGTATTTCTTCGCGAATGAGATCGCCGCGCCGGACAGCGGGAATGTCATAGGCAGTCGCCCATGAGCTTGCACTGTTCTCCATGCGGAAATCGAGGCGATCTGCTTTCAGCGCCTCAAGCGAGACGGTGGTGTCGCGATAATATTCAAAGCGGATGCGATCGAAATTGTGACTGCCCAGATTCACCGGCAGCGCGGCACCCCAATAATCTTCAACGCGCTCATAGGTGATGGAGCGACCGGGTGAGACAGAGGAGATGCGATAGGGGCCCGAGCCGAGCGGCGGTTCAAGCGTCGTCTCTGTGAAGCTGCGCTTCTCGCCCTTCGTATTCTCGCCTTCCCAATAATGCTGCGGCAGCACGGGCAACTGGCCGACGATCAGCGGCAATTCGCGATTGCCTGTCTCGTTGAAGGTGAAGGTCACTTCATGCGGGCCGGTCTTCTCGGCCTTCACCACATTCGCGTAATAGGCATTGTAGAAGGGATGACTCTTCTTCAGCGTCTCAAGCGTCCAGATCACATCTTCGGGGGTGATTTCCTTACCGTCATGCCATCTCGCTTCCGGGCGGAGCGTGTAGGTGACGGAGGAGTAGTCCTTGGGATGACGCACACTTGCCGCGACGAGGCCATATTCGCTTGCCGGTTCATCAAGGCTCGTCGCCATCAGCGTGTCATAGATAAAACCGGTGCCCGCTGCGGCCTGCCCCTTCACGATGAAACCGTTGAGGCTGTCAAAGCTGCCAGAGGCGCCATAGCGCACTTCGCCGCCTTTCGGCGCTTCGGGGTTCACATAATCGAAATGGGTGAAGTCCGGCCCGTATTTGAGTTCGCCGAAAAGGGACGAGCCGTGTCGTGGAAGTTCGGGATTGAAGTCTTCCGGCAGGGCAGTGGCTGAAACCACTTCGGTCGGGCGCGCCCCTCGCTCTGCCGCGGGCGTGGTTCCCGCATCGGGGCTCTCCGCAGATGTCTCGCCGGCTCCGCGCGCCAGATCGGGCTCGCTGGATGGGGTGGCTGTGAAATAGAAGATCGCAATCGTCGCCAGCAGAGCGATGATGACCGCGCCCCATACCGGCTTCGTCATGAAACCACGCAAACTTTCTCTCCCTCTTGCCCGGCGGCGCAGCCGGACCGTCGAGCGCTTTCCCGCGCTCTGATACTTCCCGTAGTGTGCCCGGTTTTATCCCGTCACACCCATTAAAACATAGTCATTCGGGAGGGGGGACAAGTTATGAGCCCAGGGACGCACAAAGAAAAACGCGCCCGATTGTGTCGGGCGCGTTTTCTTGTCTTGTCCGTGTGTCTGGCGCTTATTCGCCGCCATTTTCCTCGGCGGGGGCCGCAGCTTCTTCAGCTTCCGGGGCGGCTTCCTGCACCGGCGCTGCCGGGAGTGGCTGATTCGAGCCGAGCGAGTTCAGATAGACCAGCAGATCTGCGCGCTCTTCCGGCTTCTTGATACCGGCAAAGCTCATGATCGTGCCCGGCATATAGCCGCGGGGATTCTCGATGAAATGGTCAAGTTCCTCGAAGGTCCAGGGCTGGCCGCTCTTTTCCTTCATGGCAGCGGAATAGGCGAAACCGGCCATATGAGCGTGGTTTGCACCGACAATGCCGTAGAGATTCGGGCCGATACGCGCTGCGCCGCCCTCGTCCAGGGTGTGGCAGGCAGTGCACTTGCGCGCAGCCTTCTCACCGCGGGCAACATCAGCTTCGGCAAGCAGCACGGCAAGCGGCTTGACCTCTGCAGCGACGGTCTCGCCACCAGCAGCCGCGCCTGCATCCGCTTCCGCCACGGCAAATGCCTGCGGATTAGCCTCTTCCGTATGGAAGAAGGAAGAAGCCAGGATCGACACGGCCATGATGAAGAGGATGGACCCGAGCACCGCTCCGGAAATTTTGTTGAATTCGAATGAGTCCATTGGCTCCTGCTCCGGCCCGTTCATTTATGAGATCGTCGGGTTTGGCCTGGGTAGGTCGGGATCGCACGGAATAGGGAAACGATCCGCCCTTTTCACCAAGGCCCCCGCGGATTTGGCGCGGAGATTAGCCGCTTCCGCCGCTCCGCCGCAAGCCGTATAAGAGCGCCAAAGCCGCTTCATTCAGGGAATTATGCGGCAAAAACAGAGGTTTGGGGCTTCCGCGCCGTTTGCCCATGCGGCGTGCGGCCTTCGATTGCGGCGATCCGCCGCACCGGAATGGCGTATTGGGGCCAAAACCGGGCGCAGAAGGGGAGATTGATATGTCCAATGAGGCCGGATCGCTGGCAGGGCAGCCCATCGTGGTGATTCCCGCCCGCATGGCCTCGACCCGACTGCCGGGCAAGCCGCTCGCCGATATTTGCGGCGCGCCGATGATCGTGCAGGTCTGGCGGCGCGCCATGGAGGCGGGTGTCGGGCGGGTCGTCGTGGCTGCCGCAGAAAGTGAAATCGCAGATGCGGTGAAGGCAGCAGGGGGCGAGGCCGTGCTGACGGACCCCGACCTGCCTTCAGGCTCCGACCGCGTCTGGCAAGCGGTCTGCGAGGTCGACCCGGGTGGTCGCCACGGCGTGGTGCTGAATGTGCAGGGCGATCTGCCGACGCTCGACCCTGCGCTGATTCGCACCGCTTATGACGCGCTGCTGCGCTCCGGCGCAGACATTTCGACGCTCGCCGCCGAAATCACGGTGGAGGAGGAGCGTACTAACCCGAATGTGGTGAAGGCGGTAACGGCGTTTGAGGGTACATCCGCCGCCCGCGCCCTTTATTTCACGCGCGCCACGGCCCCCTGGGGCGACGGCCCGCTCTACCATCATATCGGCCTTTACGGTTATCGCCGCGAGGCGCTTCAGCATTTCGTTTCGCTTCCCCCATCGCCGCTTGAGCAGCGCGAAAAGCTGGAACAGCTTCGCGCACTTGAAGCGGGCATGAGGATAGAAGTGGCGCTCGTTGACACCGTTCCCCTCGGTGTCGATACTCCCGCCGACCTTGAAAAAGCCCGCGCGGCGCTTTCCCGGAGATCAGTGTAATGACGGATATTGCCGCCCCGGAAAAGACCATCGCCTTTCAGGGTGAGGCAGGTGCGAACTCGCATATTGCCTGCCGTGAAGCTTTCCCCGACATGATGAGCCTGCCCTGCGACACATTCGAGGATGTGTTTGCGGCGGTGAGCGAGGGGCGCGCGCGCCTCGGCATGATCGCCATCGAGAACTCGCTTGCAGGCCGCGTGGCGGATGTCCACCACCTCATTCCGGGGTCGGGGCTTTATATTGTGGGCGAGCATTTCCTGCCGGTGCGTCACCAGCTTCTCGGCCTCAAGGGCACGAAAATCGAAGACATCAAGACCGTTCATAGCCATGTTCATGCGCTTGGCCAGTGCCGCCGCGTGATCCGCGAACTGGGGCTGAAGGCGGTTGTCGCGGCTGATACCGCAGGGGCTGCACGCCAGATCGCTGAAGAAGGTGATCCGAGCCGCGCCGCTATTGCCTCAAGCCTCGCCGCCAGCATCTATGATCTCGATATTCTCCGTCCCAATATCGAAGATGCCGAACACAATACAACGCGCTTCATCGTCATGGCGAATGAGCCGAATGATGCGGACCCGGAAGACGAGCCAGTCATTACCAGCTTCATTTTCCGTGTGCGGAACGTGCCTGCCGCGCTTTACAAGGCGCTGGGTGGCTTTGCCACCAATGGTGTCAACATGACGAAGCTCGAAAGCTATCAGCTTGAGGGCACCTTCAATGCGAGCCAGTTCTATGCCGACATTGAAGGGCATCCGTCTTCACGCCATGTGCGCCTCGCCCTTGAAGAGCTGGAGTTCTTCACGAGCGAGTTGCGCATTCTGGGTGTCTATAAGTCGCATCCCTACCGCGCGGCGATCGCACCGGGCGAGTGAGTGGCTTCAGGCTTCGCCTTCGGCGAAAGCCTTGATGAGCTGATGGGCGATAGCGAAGGGCGGCGGAAACCATGTCGTGCCGTCGCCCTCTCCGGCGAGGATTGCCTTTGCCTCCGCGCGCGTGAACCAGCGGCCTTCCGACAGCTCGATGCCATCGACCTTGAAGTCTTCTGAATCCGCAACCGCATGGCAGCCGATCATCAGCGATGAGGGGTAGGGCCAGGGCTGCGTTGAATGATAGGTGACGGAGGAAACACTGATGCCTGCTTCTTCCTCAAGCTCGCGCGCGACCGCTTCCTCGATTGATTCGCCCGGCTCCACAAAGCCGGCAAGCGCGGAATGCATGCCCGCCGGCCAGATTTTCTGGCGGCCAAGGAAGCATTTGTCGCCAATCGTCGCCAGCATGATGACAACCGGGTCCGTGCGCGGGAAATGCTCCGCCTTGCAGGAGGGGCAGACGCGCTTGTAGCCGGCTTCCGCCATCTCGCTTTTCGAGCCACAGACCGCGCAGAAGCCGTGGCGAGCATGCCAGTCGATCATAGATTTCGCCTGCGCCATGATGGCGAGTTCCGAAGGCGTGATCTCGCCTGCCATGGCAAGGCCGCGCAAATCCTCGAATGCGCCCTGACCCTTCAGCGCCGGGTGGTTTTCCGCGTCTTTCGTGGCACTCACATCAGCCGCAAAAAGCGCCTTGCCGCGCTTGTTGATGCCGAGAAAGACGGTGATGCCGTCGCCCGCAAGTTCCGGGATGAGAGAGGCCGGAATCCAGCCAATATCCTTGCCCTGCGAAGGCTGCTCTTCCGGCAGCACGAAGGGCTCCCAGTCCCGGCGCCTTTCACGGCGGAAAGGCACGAAAAGGCTTGCCGGATTCGCAAGCTGCTCCTTGATCCAGGCATCATCGGCGCGCCGGTAGCTCGCGCGATCGAGCGGATTGTTGGCGAAGATGTTGGGGTTA
>JBAYOU010000065.1:0-7327 GCA_041678065.1 Parvibaculum sp.
CCTGATCGTCACAGGCAGCAAGCCCGCCTGCGAGCGGCAGGATGAGGGCGATGCTGAAGAGTGTCTTGCGCAACATTGAGCGTCTCCATTTGTGGCACAGCCGTCGGGGGCAGCGCCACCCGGTCGGATCGCAGAATGAACGCTCGACCTAGGCTCGGGTTCCATTCGATTCCCCCGCATTATTGGATTCTGAATCATCAAAAATGCGGTGTTGAGCCCCGCAAACCCCCCTTCTCGCTCCCGCGGCGCCTGCTAGACTTCACTGAAAACACGCTGTCCCTGGGGAGGAGACAATGTCTGAAGCGAGGATCATGTCCGGCGCGCGCGCCGAGGCAAATGCGGCGATTGCACTGCGAGCGGCCAAGGCGGCGAGCGGATTCCAGTCACTGGGGATCGGCGCTGGTGATGTGGTTGCGGTCTATCTCCGCAACGATTTCCCTTTCTTTGAAGCCTCCGTCGCGGCGGGTCTGGTCGGCGCCTATTCGACGCCGGTGAACTGGCATAACTCCACCGAGGAAGCGCGCTATATTTTCGAGAATTCAGGCGCGAAAGCGATCGTCATTCATGCCGATCTCTATCGCGGCATCGAAAAGGCGATCCCGAAAGATGTCCCGGTCTTCGTGGTGCCGACGCCGCCCGAAATTGTGTCCGCCTATGGCATCTCGCACGCCGATGCGGCCCTGCCGGAAGGTACGGTTGAGTGGAGCGAGTGGCTCTCACCATTCCCACCCATCGAGGCTGGTCCGACCGAGCCGCCCGGCTCCATGATCTACACATCCGGCACAACCGGCCACCCGAAGGGCGTGCGCCGCAATGCGCCGACTGCCGAACAGGCCGTCGTCTGGGCGCGCATCATCGGGCATGTGATGGGCTTCAACGATATCTATGGCGCGCCACATGAAATGACCACCGTGATAACGGGGCCGATGTATCACTCCGCGCCCAATGCCTATGGGCTCTATGCCTTCCGCGTTGGCGCGAATGCCATTCTCCAGCCGCGCTTTGATCCGGAAGAATTGTTGCAGTTGATCGAGGAGCACAAGGTCACCCATCTTCATATGGTGCCGACCATGTTCACGCGGTTGCTTAAGCTGCCGGAGGATGTGAAGAAGAAATATGACCTCTCATCACTGCGTTTCGTCGTGCATGCGGCAGCACCCTGCCCCGTGCATGTGAAGCAGGCGATGATTGAATGGTGGGGGCCGGTCATCAACGAATATTACGGCGGCACGGAAACCGGTGCAGTCGTCTTTTGCAATTCGGAAGAGGCGCTCGCCCATCCCGGCACTGTTGGCCGCGCCATTGACGGCGCAAAAGTGCTGGTTCTGGACGAGGACGGGAAAGAGCTTGAGCGAGGCGCGACAGGCGAAGTGGTGTGCCGTACACCCACCATTCCCGACTTCACCTATCACGGAGACGATGAAAAGCGCCGCCGCTCTGAAAAGGCGGGCCTAATCGCGCTTGGCGATATCGGCTATCTCGATGATGAGGGCTTTCTCTATCTCTGTGACCGCGCCAAGGACATGGTCATCTCAGGCGGCGTGAACATCTATCCCGCCGAGATCGAAGCCGAGTTGCACAAGATGCCGGGCGTTGCCGATTGCGCAGTGTTCGGCATACCGGATGAGGAGTTTGGCGAATCTCTCTGCGCCGTTGTGCAGACGCAGCCGGGCGTGACGCTCGTTGCCAATGATGTGAGAAATTTTCTGCGGGGCCGGATCGCCGGATACAAGGTGCCGCGAACGGTCGAGTTCCAGGCCGACCTGCCGCGGGAGGATTCCGGCAAAATCTTCAAGCGAAAGCTCCGCGAGCCCTATTGGGAACAGGCCGGCCGTCGCATCTGACCAGAGATTCAGCGAACGATGGAAGGGCGGGTTCTGTCGCCCTTTTTCGCATCTTTCCCCTGATTTTTTAGGGTTATGTAACGCTTGTTCTACGTAACTGCAGATCGATACAATAAGCCTTGCTTATTAGATGGCTTACATATCACCCCAGCGGATTACCCCAATGGCTTCCAACACACGCAGCACACAAAATCCCGACCGCAGCACAGGCTTTCTGCTCCGTGACAATTCCCGCTTCATGAAGTCTGCTTTCACGGAGCGCGTCAGTGGGCTCACACAGGCGCAATGGAGCGCGCTTGCGCAGCTTTCTCGCCATCAGGGGCTTAACCAAGTGGGGCTTGCTGACCTTCTCGAGGTGCAGCCGATCACGGTGGCACGGCTGATCGACAAGCTGGTCGCGCTGGGCGTGGTGGAGCGCCACCCGGACCCTAATGACCGCCGCGCGCAGCAGCTTTTCCTCACAGAAAGAGCGCAACCGCTTCTCGACCAGATGTGGGAAGCGGGCGACGAGATTCTCGATCAGGCCTATGCCGGCTTCACCGATGTGGAACGCAGCAACTTCATCGACATGCTTGTGCGGATGCGCAGCAATCTCAGCCGCATGGCGCAGGGGGGCACCCGCTCGCGCCCGATACCGCTCCGCAAGGCGAGCTGACACAGCCGCGACACGGCATTGCAGTTACGTTCGGGACAGTCCACTCTGCGCCGAAACGGGAGGCCCCATGGCTGTAGAAATTCCATATGTGCGCGACATCAAGTTTGACTATGGCGCCTGCGACGAGATTTCGCCGCTGATCCGCCGTGTCGTCGCGGAAAATCCGTCTGCCTTCACCTATATGGGAACGGGCACCTATATCATCGGTCACGGCGAAGTGGCGGTGGTCGATCCCGGCCCGATGATCGGCGCGCATGTGGAAGCGCTGCTACGGGCGCTTGAAGGTGAGACCGTCAGCCACATCCTCATCACCCATACGCATAGCGACCACTCTCCCGCCGCAAAGCCGCTCAAGGCGCTGACCGGTGCCCAGACCTATGCTTTCGGGCCGCATGGCGCGGGCCAGAAACACGTATCAGACGATGTGCAGGTCGAGGAAGATGGCGACATGGAGTTCGTGCCGGATGTAGAAGTACGGCATGGCGACATTATCGAAGGCGATGGCTGGACGGTGGAATGCGTCTACACGCCCGGCCATACATCAAACCATATGTGCTTTGCGCTACAGGAAGAGAAGGCGCTTTTCAGCGGAGATCATGTCATGGGCTGGTCCACCAGTGTGGTGAGTCCGCCTGATGGCAATATGGAGCAATATATGGCCTCGCTCCGCCTGCTGCTTGAGCGCGACGACAAGATTTACTGGCCGACACATGGGCCCGCCATCAAAGACCCGAAGCCTTTCGTGCGCGCCTTCATTGCGCATCGCGAGGACCGCGAGCAACAGATACTTGCGCAGCTTGAAGCAGGGCGCACACGCATTCAGGACATGGTGCCGATCATGTATTCGGCAGTGGACAAGCGTCTCTACCCCGCTGCCGCGCGCTCCGTTTTTGCCCATATGGAGCATCTGGTTGCGCGCGGTCTTGTGCGGGTCGATGGCAAGCCGACGCTCGGCGCAGAGTATCGGCGCGCCTGACCCCCCGCAATTACCGGGCTTACATATCCGCGAGATGTATTTTCAGCGCGTGGAAGTATGTGCGAATGCGGTTTGCGTTCGCGCCGAGATCGCTCATACCGACGCGCGAGACGGAGCGCATATCAACCGTCGCTCCCGTGTCCGTTTCGGTGACGCGGATTGCCACGTCATCCTTGAAAGCCATAACGGGGGTTGTCGCCACCGCTTCGATCATGCCGGTTGCCGGATCGGCGCTGATGACCTCCCAGCCCGATGCTTTCGCGGCGCGCAATGCAGCTTCGAAAACCTTGCCCGGATGCTGGCGCAGATCCAGCGTGGCGATATCGGGATAAGCGGCGCGTTGCTGTTCCGCCAGATCCGCAGGTTCAGTGCGATCAAGCGGGTTGGACGTCTCACCCCGGAGCGGAAGGACCGCTTTGAAAGCTGGAGGATTGTCCAGATCGGTCGTGATGTCGTGAATACGCGGCACCTTCGTACCCACAAGCATTGCCTGCACCACAGGCGCAGCTACGAGCAGGGAGACAACGAGTCCCGCCATCGCAATGCGCGCACCGCGCCGTGATGTCACCAATGTCAACACAAGACCGACAGCAGAAAGAAATGCCGCCGCAACGCCGACCAGCGCTGCAAGCGCCATCCCTCGAACCGCTATTCCGAAATGTACCAATTCCAGCCGGTTGCCCAGAATGGAAAGGATGAGCACGACAAGCGAAAGGATAGCCAGCCACAGCCCGACCGTGGCGACACGTGATTTGCGTGCGTTCATAGCGACCCGCTTTCTGCTCTCTTCCGCCTTGTTGACGGAGCCTTTCGCTGCCTTGCCCGGCGCGCCTTCCTACTCAGCGGCGTTGGCGGTCGGCAGTTTGTAATCCTTGAACTGCTCGCGCAATGTCAGCTTCTGGATTTTTCCGGTAGCCGTGTGCGGAATTTCATCCACGAAAGCCACATCATCCGGCATCCACCACTTGGCAATCTTGCCTTCCATGTAGCGAAGGATTTCGTCTTTGGTCGGTGCCTCACCTTCCTTGGCCACGACAATGAGAAGCGGACGCTCATCCCATTTCGGATGGGCAATACCAATCACCGCTGCCTCAGCAACCTTCGGGTGGCCAACAGCAAGATTCTCGATCTCGATGGAGGAAATCCACTCGCCGCCAGACTTGATCACGTCCTTTGCACGGTCGGTGATCTGCATATAGCCCTGCTCGTCGATTGTGGCGACGTCGCCCGTATCGAACCAGCCATCCTTATCGAGGATGTTGCCACCCTCACCCTTCAGATAAGCGCCCGCAATGGCGGGGCCGCGCACCATCAGGTGACCGAATGCCTTGCCATCCGAGGGAAGCTCGTTGCCATCATCATCGGTGATCTTCATTTCAACCGTGTAGATGGCGCGGCCCTGCTTCACCTTCACATCGATCTGCTTTTCGAGCGGCCAGTCTTCCATGCCCGCCTTCAGCGCACCGAGCGTGCCCATGGGCGACATTTCCGTCATGCCCCAGGCGTGGAACACTTTCACATCGTATTTCTGCTCGAAGACCTCGATCATGGAGCGCGGTGCAGCCGAGCCACCAATGACAACGCGAGTGAGCGCAGGAAGCTCCGCACCCGTCTTTTCTAGATATTGCAGAAGCATGAGCCAGACCGTCGGCACTGCGGCCGTGACTGTCACCTTCTCGGTGTCGAGCAATTCATAGATGCTCTGCCCGTCCATATTCGCGCCGGGCATGACGATCTTCGCGCCAACGGCGGGTGCTGCAAAAGCAATGCCCCAGGCATTTGCGTGGAACATAGGAACCACAGGCAGAATGCTGTCCGTTGATTTCATGCCGAGTGCGTCGCCCATATTCGCGGCCATTGAATGAAGAACATTCGAGCGGTGCGAATAGAGAACGCCCTTCGGATTGCCCGTCGTGCCAGAGGTGTAGCAGAGGCCGCAAGCTGCGTTCTCGTCCACTTCCGCCCATTTGAAATTGCCGTCTTCCGCCTCGACAATCTCTTCGAAGCAGAGCGCATTCGGCAGTTTCGTCTCCGGCATGTGCGCCCGGTCCGTCATGATGACGTAGGATTTCACATTCGGCAGCTTGTCGGCAATCGCCTCGAGGATCGGCACGAAGGTGAGATCAACGAAGATGATTTTATCTTCGGCGTGATTGATGATGTAAACGAGCTGTTCTGCAAAGAGGCGAGGGTTCAGCGTGTGGCACACCGCGCCCATGCCCATGATGCCGTACCAGGCTTCAAGGTGGCGCGCGGTATTCCAGGCCATGGTGGCAACGATGTCGCCTTCCTTGATGCCGAGCTTCGTGAGGGCCTGCGCCACCTT
This sequence comes from Parvibaculum sp., assembly GCA_041678065.1. Lineage (GTDB taxonomy): Bacteria > Pseudomonadota > Alphaproteobacteria > Parvibaculales > Parvibaculaceae > Parvibaculum. Next base: position 5,802 of record JBAYOU010000065.1, read on the forward strand.
GCGCGCGCGCAGATGGACCTCGCGATAGGTGGTGCGCGTTATCGGCCCTTCAATCGAACGCGTTACGATCTCGCGGTCGCCGTGGAAACGCGCTGCATGGTCAATAAGCGTGCTCACACGCAGCGGCCAATCCTGCATCAAACCCTTCATGGCTCCTGTTCCCTCGTCCTTGTTTTTGACGCCGGGGCTCCCCGGCTTTTCCCCGTTTGTGTGCAGTCTAGCGGCGAAGTGGGGACCGGACAACGCTCCTCCCGGCCTGCCACGAATCCTTGCTTGTAGCCGCACCGCCCCTTCTAATGGGCTCAATAACACCGGAACAGGGGACCGCCGTGACCGAACTACATTTCCGTTCTGCCTCTCAACTTGCCCGCATGATCCGTCGGGGCGAGATTTCGAGCGCCGAACTCCTCGATCACTTTATTGCGAGGATCGAAAAGCTTGACGGAAAGCTTAATGCCGTCGTGGCGCGGGACTTCGACCGGGCGCGGAGCCTCGCCCGTGAGGCCGATGAGGCGCAGGCGCGGGACGAGAATCTTGGCCCCCTGCACGGCCTCCCGGTGACCATCAAGGATGCCTATGAGGTGGAGGGGATCACTTCAACAGGCGGCAACCCGCTCTGGAAAGACCATGTGCCCGCCCGCAGCGCCACCGCCATCGAACGACTGCAGCGCGCAGGCGCCATTGTCATGGGCAAGACCAACGTGCCTTTCCTCTCCGGTGATCTTCAGACCTATAATGATATTTACGGCACGACAAATAACCCCTGGGCGCTGGAATGCGGTCCCGGTGGTTCCTCCGGCGGCTCTGCGGCCTCGCTTGCAGCGGGCTTTGCCGCTGCCGAATTCGGCTCTGATATTGGCGGCTCCATCCGCACGCCCGCGCATCTCTGCGGCGTGTTCGGCCACAAGCCTACATTCAACATTGTGCCAAAGCGCGGGCACCTGCCCGGCCCGCCCGGCGCGCTTTCAGACAGCGATCTTTCCGTGGCAGGCCCGCTTGCCCGCAGCGCGGAAGATCTGCGTCTCCTGCTATCGCTCACCGCCGGTCCGGACTGGGATAATGCAGCGGGCTGGAAACTCGACCTGCCGCCCGCCCGCGCAAAGAGCCCGAAAGAGCTTCGCATTGCTGTCTGGATCGAAGACGCGTTCTGCGACATCGACAAGGAAAGCGTGAGCCTTCTGACAAATGCCGCCAAGGCGCTGGAGGACGCGGGCGCAAATGTGGACTGGCACGCACGCCCCGCGCTCACCCTCGCCGAAATCACGGAATGCTATCTCGTCCTGCTCCACGCGCAGATCGGCGCGGGCATGCCGCAAAGCGTTCGCAATCACTGGGCGGAACTGAAGAAGACCTTCTCCGCAAACGACAAGAGCCATGCCGCCTTGCAGGCAATTGGTGGCACGCTCTCCCTTGCCGAACGGGCCGTATGGAAGGAAGTGCAGGCGCAGATGCGCTGGAAGTGGCACGAATTCTTCAAGAGCTATGACGTGGTGCTCTCGCCCGTTCTGATGCGCACCGCGTTTGAG
>JBAYOU010000066.1:0-7311 GCA_041678065.1 Parvibaculum sp.
GATGACATAGAGATGCCAGGCCGAGCGCGTATCAGCGCTGCGGGCGGGCAGGCGAAGGGGCAAGTCTTTCAGAAGTGCATCATAGCGCGCTGCGAGTGCCTCCCGCGCGGCCACAAAACGTTCGAGGCGGGGCATCTGGTTCGCACCAAGGGCTGCCTGAATATCCGTCATGCGAAGATTGAAGCCGAGCGCCTGTTGCTCATAGTACCAGTCACCGGCATTCACCGCATCACTCATGCGCGCATCACGGGTAATGCCGTGGGAGCGCAGTAGGCGCATTCTGGCCGCAAGCTCATCATCCTGCGTCAGCGCCGCGCCGCCTTCGCCGGTCGTCACGATCTTCACAGGATGGAAGCTGAAAACGGTGATGTCGGAATGGCGGCAGATACCGACCGGCTCATTCTTGCAGCTTCCGCCAATGGCGTGAGAAGCATCTTCGATCACGCGGAATCCGTATCGCTTCGCAAGGACTCCGATCGCCTCCATGTCACAGGAATGACCTGCGAAATGGACAGGGATGACGACGCGGGGAAGCCTTCCTTCGTGCTTCGCTTTTTCGAGCTTCGCTTCGAGCGCGGCAACACTCATGTTGCGCGTTGCGGGATCGATATCGACGAAATCGACTTCCGCTCCGCAATAGAGGATTGCGTTGGCGGAGGCGACAAAAGTGTTTGGCACGGTCCAGCCACTGTCGCCGGGGGCGAGGCCAAGCGCGAGGCAGGCGATATGGAGTGCGGAGGTAGCATTCGTAACTGCGATGGCATGGGCCGCACCCGTCGCCTTGCACAACGCTTCCTCGAAGCGCGGCACGGCAGGGCCTTGTGTCAGCCAGCCGGACGTCAGCGCTTCGGCGACGGCATTTACGTCGCTATCGTCGATGCTCTGGCGTCCATAGGGGATCATGCGCACGCTCTCTGATTGCAGGCGCGGATACCTTCTATATCGAGGAAGTGTGTGTTGGTGCCGGAGCTGTACTCGAAGCCCTGCTCCACTTTCTCACCCTTCTCCTCGATATTATTCGTCAGATAGTCGATGTCGCCACGGAAGAATTTGATCGTCGGGCGGATCACGAAATGGTCGTGAAAGGCCACGGTCAGGTGGCTGTCATCAGCGGGACACATGGTTTCGTGTAACTTCTCACCGGGGCGAATGCCGATGACATTGATCGGAAGGTCGGGTGCCATCGCTGCTGCAAGGTCGGTGATACGAATGGAAGGTATTCTCGGCACGAAGATTTCGCCGCCATGCATGCGAGCGAAGTTGCGAATGACGAAATCGACACCTTCTTGAAGCGTGATCCAGAAGCGCGTCATGTGTGTATCGGTGACGGGAAGGGCGTCAGCGCCTTCCGTGATCAGCTTGCGAAAAAATGGCACCACAGAGCCCCGCGAGCCGACGACGTTGCCATAGCGCACGACGGCAAAGCGGGTGCGCTCATGTCCGACCATGTTGTTCGCGGCAACGAAAAGCTTATCGGAAGCGAGCTTGGTTGCGCCATAAAGGTTGATCGGGTTGGCGGCCTTGTCGGTTGAAAGCGCCATCACCTTTTCCACGCCTTCATCAATCGCGGCCTTGATGACGTTCTCTGCCCCATGAACATTCGTCTTGATACATTCCATTGGATTGTATTCGGCAGCGGGCACCTGCTTCAGGGCGGCGGCGTGAATTACGAAATCAACGCCGCGCATGGCCTGGCGCAGCCGTTCGGGATCGCGCACATCGCCGATGAAGTAGCGCATCTGGGAAGAATTGAAATCCTGCGACATTTCGAACTGTTTCAGTTCGTCGCGCGAGAAAATGATGATGCGCCGGGGCTTGTGGTTCTCAAGCAGGGTCCGGGTGAATTGCCGACCGAATGAGCCTGTCCCTCCCGTTATCAGAACGGATTTATTGTCGAACATCCGCTTTACCCCCAGTCTGGTTGCTTTTATCCATTCATGCCATGTCAACCCTAACGGGACGTTAACCATGAATGGCGAGCGGCCCGGCCGTTCCGCAGGCTGATGCAGGGGGAAAGAGTCAGCCTGCCGCGTCGAGGCGGAGCGGGGGGAGGACCCGGGAGGCGGGGAAAGTGATCGTCACGCGGGTGCCGCGACCAGGTTCGCTCTCAATGGTCAGTGTACCCCCGTGGTATTCCATCAGACAGTGCGAAAGGGGTAGTCCGAGTCCAGCACCTTCATATTTGCGGGCGAGGGCCGAGTCGATCTGGCCGAAGCGTTCAAGCGCCTTGGGAATGTCTTCAGGTGCCATGCCGATGCCCGTATCGCTCACGCGGATAGCGATGCCTTCCGGCAGTTGGGCTGCGTCAACCCGCACGGAGCCCCCCTCGGGCGTGAACTTCACCGCATTGGAGAGCAGGTTGAGCAAAACCTGCCGGACACGGCGCTGATCCGCCAGGATCGGCGGAAGGGCTGTGGCCAGAGGATCGGCAGTCAGCAGGATGCGCCGCATCGCCGCCTGTGTTTCGATCATGCGCGCCGTTTCGGAGATCACTTCTGCAATATCCATCTCCTCTTCATGGAGCTGCAATTCGCCGGCATCCGCGCGGGTGAAATCCAGAATATCGTTGATGAGCGCGAGCAGGTGCTTGCCGCTCCGGAAAATGTCTTCGGTATATTCCCGGTAGTGATCATTGCCGAGTGCGCCGAAGGCTTCGAGCCGCATGAGTTCTGAAAAGCCGAGAATGGCGTTGAGCGGCGTGCGCAGTTCATGGCTCATGGTCGCGAGGAATTGGGACTTCGCCTTGTCAGCGGCAGAGGCCGTGCGAAGCGCGACGAGGAGTTCGGCGGATGTGGTCTCAAGCTGCTTTTTCGTCTCCTCCAACTCCGTCACATACGCGCGAAGCCGCTTTGCCTCCTGCACCGCGCGGTGCGCGAGATAACGTTCAATGGCAAGTCCGGCGTAAGAGACGATTGTGAGCAGGAAGATGACGGCCGCCACGGCAAAGGCCAGCGTGAAGGAGCTGATGCGTTGGCCTGGGAGCTCCATGTCGGGGCCAGCCGTGATGGCGATGGCGGCCATGCCGGTAAAGTGCAGGCTGCAGATAGCAAGCGTGAGAAGCACCCATCCGGCGTGAATGCCGAACCGTCCCCTCAGCCGGAAGATCGCTTCCAGTGCGCCAGCCGCGAAAAGCGTGCCGATGACAATAGAGGCTGCGACCAGCTCCCGGTCCCAGAGGATGTAGCCGTGAACGCTGATGGCGGACATGCCGATATAGTGCATGGCGCTGATGGCGAGCCCGACAATGGCACCACCCAGAGCAGCGACCCGGAACTGTACCGCCACGGCCAACCCTGCCGTCGAAAAGACGACGGCGAGGACAAAGGAAAGTAGAGTGATGCCGGTATGGTAGCTCACCGGATAATCCGGCCGGTAAGCGAGCATGGCTATGAAATGCGTTGCCCAGATACCCGAACCCGCGACCGACCCTGCCCCCAGAATCCAGAGAAAGCGACGCCACGCAACATCCTCTTGCGCGCGGGCGAGCAGATGAAGGGCGGAAAAACTCGCGAACATGCAGAGAAAGCCCGCCAGCGCGACAAGCCGCAAATCATGTTCGACGGTAAGGCACTCATAAACCGTCAGCATGGGGAACTTGAACCATGCTGCCGTTTAAATCTTGCTTAACGAGAAGTGATGCGGGGGGGGGGTCACTTTGAGACTTGGGCGGTTCCCGCGTTACCATCTGCATGCTGCGCCAGCCGGTCGAGCAGGCGGTAGAGAAGAAGACCCGCGACAAGGGCCGCGACGCCTGCAATGACCGTTCCGTCAAGATGTAGCGGGAAATAGGGGTCCGCCGACACCATCTGCGATTTTTTGCCCACCATCTCGTAATGCCGGTGCTTGAAGGGCCAGACGGCGAGCAGCGAGCCGAACAGCACGCCGATCACGGTCAGCATGGTCAGGCGGTAGAAATGGTCGAGCAGCCAGTTGATGGCGCGGGAGAAAAGCAGCGCTCCAGTGACGATGCCCGCGACGAGCGGAAGGATGAAAGGCAGGTCAAACCGGCCGAGAGCTTCCAGCGCATCGGCATATTTGCCGAGGATCAAAAGCACGAACGCCCCCGAAATACCCGGCACCAGCAGCGCGAAGACGGCAGCCATGCCGCAAAGGAAGAGGAACCAGGCCGCATCCGGCGTCTTCACCGGCACAAGGATGGAGATAGAAAGGCCGATGAAAAAGCCGAGCAGGATCCAGCACCCGCCGCGCCAGCCGCCAATTTCGACATGGGACATAAGGCCGATCGTGGAGGCGAGTACGAGGCCGAAAAAGAATCCGAAGGTCGGCTCTGGAAAGGAGCTCATCAGCAGCGAGAAAGGAATGATCCGGCTGAAAATGAGGAGAGTGATGAGAACGCCAAGCGCAATCGGGGCGGTAAAGAGAATGTCGATATGGCGAAGCGCCGACATGATTTCAAAGCGCCGGATATGACCAAGGAACACGCTGTCCAGATGGGCGATGGCGGCAATGAGGCGGCGATAGACACCGAGAATGAGCGCCATCGTGCCGCCGCTCACGCCGGGCACGAGGTCGGCTGCGCCAATGCACATGCCCCGCAGCACCTGTTTTGCAGGGTGGATGTTTTCACGGCCTTCCGTGTTCAGCCGCAGCACGATCCTCTCCCACCACGCAAGAAGGCGCCCGGCAGGAGCATCAATGAGGCGATAGACAGAAAAGGGGACTGGCGTGCCCTTGGCGAGTGCCAGCATGAGAAGCGCCGAGACACCTGCACCCAGCAGCGTGTCGCTCATCCATTCCGCGCCTGCGGCCATGCGGGGTAAGGCGATAAGGACGAGAAGTGCAAACCCCATCAGCCCGAAGAAGCGCCCGAAGGAAAGCCAGAGCGTGACGGTCAGCGCGCCTGCAAGCGCCGCATGTGCTGCGGGGAGGGGGGCCGTCACATTTGTCCCTGCCGCAGACCAGGGCAGAAGATCGGAGATCGCATGGAAGGGAACAAGCGTTGCGACAGGCGACGGGCGGCTTTCGCCAATAGCCAGCACCAGCGCGAAAAAGGCCAGCGGAAGCAGAAAGGCGACCAACCCCAGCGACAGGTCATGCCGGAAACCCTCTCCTGCTTCGCGCCCGAGATGGACGAGCCAGGCGGCGAAGATGGTCAGCATCAGGAAGGCCACGAAACGCCGCTCGCAGCCAATCGCCCAGATTGTCGCAATCGTATTGTTCCAGTTGACGGTGTCGTTCAGCGCGCGGGCTGTGCCCATATCGAGCGGACCCCAAAGGTCGGGCATGGCGAGGCTCGCGGCAACCAGCACGATGGCGGCTCCCAGCCAGAGGGCGAGCGGCTTGATGTGCCAGCCCGTTGCCATCGGGAACGCGCCGTTCTCTTGCCCACTCACCATTGCCTGCTCCCGCATGTCCTTGAGAATCACCTCGCGATTCTAGGGGCTCGTCCTTCTTTCGTCACGGACACCCCGTAACCTTCTTGCGCCGACATGTTGCCTCATTTGACGGTTAGGGGAGGGCTGCGGTCCGTCGAAGAGGCGTGGGGCGATGCTCCCATCCTCCATCTGCGCTTTTCGGCAAAGCCGTGATAGCGTTTCTCCGTGTGATCCGTTCGGCAAGTGTCTTTCCAGAGAGCGTGTGTAATGCCTGTCTATCGCCTGCCTCTTTCCATCCTTGGCCGGTATCCCTCTTGTCTCAGGATATGCGTCACCGTTCCTGTCATCATGCTTGGTGCGCTGGCGCTTACGGGCTGCGCGGCGGATGCTGCAAGCGCGCGCCTGCCACTTGCGCCGCCCACGTCAGAAAAGGTGGATGATGCCGCTTTCGCAGACTGGCTCACCGCGCTTCGGGAAGATGCGCTGAAGGCGGGTGTGGCGGCAGGCACATTCGACCTTTCCATGCGCGGCCTCCGGCCGGACGAAGATGTGGTCAAGGCGAACGAGAGTCAGCCGGAGTTTACGAAGCCGGTCTGGGAATACCTTGAAGGGGCACTTTCCGATACGCGAGTTTCGCGCGGCAAGGCGCTTCTCGCCGAGAATGAAAAGCTGCTGGACAGGATAGAGGCGCGCTACGGCGTTAACCGGCATGTGCTGGTGGCGATCTGGGGGCTTGAATCCAATTTCGGCTCCTTTCAGGGCTCGAAAAGCGTCGTGCGCTCGCTTGCAACGCTCGGCTATCAGGGGCGCCGCATGGATTATGGCCGCACGCAGCTTATTGCCGCCTTGCAGATCATTCAGAATGGGGACATTGCCGCTGACCGCATGACGGGCTCATGGGCAGGCGCAATGGGCCAGACCCAATTCATCCCAACCACCTATAATGCCCATGCCGTTGATTTCGACAGCGACGGAAAGCGCGACATCTGGAACTCCCATGCGGACGCGCTTGCTTCTGCTGCGCATTATCTTGGCAAGTCCGGCTGGAAGACCGGTGGAAGCTGGGGCTATGAAGTGAAGTTGCCGTCTGGTTTCGATTATGCGATTGCCGATATGGCCGTCTCGCGCAGTCTTGGCGACTGGGTGGAAGCAGGCATTGCGCGGATCGACGGGCGACCCTTCCCCGGTGGCGAGCTGGATGAGAAAGCGTCCATCCTTCTGCCTGCCGGCCATCGCGGACCGGCCTTCCTCGTCATGAATAATTTCCGCACCGTGCTCGCCTATAATGCTTCAACCTCCTATTCGCTGGCGGTGCATCTGCTGGCAGATCGCTTCCGTGGGCGTGGCGAGATCGTGGGTGGCTGGCCGCGCGATGATCGTCCGCTTGGGCGGCAGGAGCGCCATGATCTTCAGGAGCTTCTCACTGCACGCGGCTTCGATACGGGTGGGGTGGACGGCATTATCGGCTTCAACTCGCGCAAGGCCCTTCGGGATTATCAGCGGAGCATTGGCCTGCCGGCAGATGGTTATCCGACGCCTGAGATATTGAAGCGTCTGCGCGGGCAGTAATTTATCCACGGAAAAAGTAATCCCCGGTCACCGGGTCTGGCTCACACTACCTGCCTATTCATGCGGGTAAGGAGCAAGGCCCATGTCCATGATCGAGAGAAAAACGAGTTTCCAGCCGACAGGTAGGGCTGGATGGCCGATCTGCCTTTTGCCCAATTGGCGCGGCGGTGCAGCCTTCGTTCGCAACTGGTGGCACAAGGATGCCCTGCTTGCCTGTGATTTCCGGGATGGTCGCTTCATGCGCGGCGGCACGGAACTGACGGCAGCGTATCTCTTCACCACCACGCGCGCGTCCGGCATCTCCCTGCCGGACAATGCGGACATCCTTCAAACGCTCGGTATCAACACCCTGCCGCGCACGGATCGCGGGCTTTTCCCGAATGACCAGGTCACAAACTCAATCCGC
>JBAYOU010000067.1:0-7304 GCA_041678065.1 Parvibaculum sp.
CAGGCGCTTCGAGATATATAGACATTGAAAGGCTGGTGCCATTCCCGAGGAAGTCTCCTTAGCAGGTGCTTTTCCGGCAGTTTCACCCGTCACGGCCCCGCCCTATAAGGCCGGCTATCAAGACTAATCACACGAAGCGAGTTTCTTTCATGAGCCAAGCCTCCGCCCCGACCCCTGCTACAGCAGCAAATGACGGCATTCTTCTGGCCGACCTTCTGACGCTGACGGATGAGGCGGTAAACGCGGCTGACCGGCTTTTGACGGCCGCCCGCGCCACCGTATTCGCCCGTGTGTCGAAAGACGGCAAGCCCTCGGCTGCCCTCATGGAGAAAGAGCAGTTTGCTGCTCATGGCATCGCCTGGCTCGCGACCTATGTGGAGGCGCTGCGCCAGCTTGCCTCCTATGCCACGCGAATGAAGGGGGACGAGCGCCTTGGCGAGTTAGAGGCGCTGATCGTGCAGACCGCTTTCGGCGAGTATCTGAACCAGATCGCAGGCGGCATCCCGATGAGCCAGGGCGAAATCATCCGTCCTGCAGATCTCGGCCTGACGGACGAAGACGTTGCCGCCTTCCAGACCGCCGCCGTGCGCAAGCTTGCGAGCGCCGGAAACACCGCCGCCGTGCGCGCGCGCCTTGCCGACCTCATCGCCGCAAATGCGGGCGCGACTACTTTCGGTGATGCCGGGCTTGAAGACACCTATGAGGCGATCCGCGACCAGATGCGCAAATTCGCCGATGCCGAAGTAATGCCTTACGCCCATGACTGGCATCTGAAGGATGATTACATCCCCCTCGAAGTCATCGCACAAATGTCCGAGCTTGGCGTATTCGGCCTCACCATCCCGGAAGAATTTGGCGGGCTGGGACTCGGCAAGGAATCCATGTGCGTCGTCTCGGAGGAACTGAGCCGCGGCTATATCGGCGTCGGCTCGCTCGGCACGCGCTCCGAAATCGCAGCGGAGCTCATCCTGGGTGGCGGCACGCCGGAGCAGAAAGAACATTGGCTCCCGAAGATCGCGAGCGGCGAAGTGCTTCCCACCGCCGTTTTCACCGAACCCAATACGGGCTCTGACCTTGCAAGTCTCAAGACGCGCGGTCGCCGCGAGGGGGAGGTGTACAAGATCACCGGCAACAAGACATGGATCACCCATGCCGCCCGCGCCGATGTGATGACGCTTCTCTGCCGCACCAATGATGAGCCGGGCTATAAAGGCCTCTCCATGCTGCTTGCAGAAAAGCCGCGCGGCGATGATGCAAACCCCTTCCCGGCGGAAGGCATGTCAGGCGGCGAAATCGAAGTGCTCGGCTATCGCGGCATGAAGGAATTCGAAATCGGTTTTGACGATTTCGAAGTGAAAGCAGAAAACCTTCTTGGCGGCGAAGAAGGTCAGGGCTTCAAGCAGCTTATGCAGACATTCGAAAGCGCACGTATCCAGACCGCCGCCCGCGCTGTCGGTGTTGCGCAGTCCGCGCTTGAACTCGGCCTTCGCTATGCGCAGGAACGCATCCAGTTCGGCAAGCCGATCTACACTTTCCCGCGTGTCTTCGGAAAGATCGTCATGATGGCGGTCGAGATCATGGTGGCGCGCCAACTCACCTATTTTGCCGCGCGCGAAAAGGATGGCGGTCGGCGCTGCGACCTTGAAGCAGGCATGGCAAAACTTCTCGCCGCCCGCATTGCCTGGGCCGCAGCGGATAACGCATTGCAGGTCCATGGCGGCAATGGCTTCGCGCTCGAATATCCGGTGAGCCGCGTGCTATGCGACGCGCGCATTCTCAACATTTTCGAGGGTGCTGCAGAAATTCAGGCGCAGGTCATCGCGCGGCGTCTTCTCGAAGGCGGTAACTGAGACACTTCGCCTCACACTGAGACTCGCTCGCCCCATAAAGAGCGGTCCTGCAAGGTCAATGAAAACAGGGAGCCGCCTTGTCAGGGGCGGATCAGAAATATGGCGGAACTCTTTAGCTGGCTCGGGCCGATTGCACTTGGCGCCGTGCTCATCGTTCTCCTGCTTGGCCTGTGGAACATGATGCGTGGCGGCCCGGCAAACCGCTCCCAATCGCTGATGCGCTGGCGCGTCGGCCTGCAATTCCTTGCGCTGATTATCATCATGGCGGGTCTCTATCTGGCCTCGATGTAGGCAATCTGTCGCATTTCGTCTCCTTTTCCGCACTATGTTAAGGTGAGAGAGACGGGGAGAGATATCTGAAGCGGAGATCAAGAGATCATGACGGAAAAAACAATTTCCGCGGCGGAGTTGCCCAAGAAATTTGTCACCATCTCCGGCCGCGCCATGGCCTATTCGGAAATGGGCGAAGGTGATCCGATCATCTTCCTTCATGGCAATCCGACATCCTCCTATCTGTGGCGGAATGTGATGCCGCATCTGGCCGATCAGGGGCGCTGCATCGCGCCCGATCTCATCGGCATGGGCGATAGCGACAAGCTCGAACCGTCCGGGCCCGAACGCTACACCTTCCGCGAGCACCGCCGCTTTCTCGATGCCTTTCTTGAAGCGATGGATGTGACGAGCAATGTCACACTAGTCGTGCATGACTGGGGCTCTGCCCTTGGCTTCGACTGGGCAAACCGCCACCGCAATGCCGTTGAAGGCATCGCCTATATGGAAGGCATTGTCCGCCCGCTCCAATGGGATGAATGGAACCCGGATGCACGCCGCATCTTTGAAGGTTTCCGCTCCGAAGCGGGCGAAGAGATGATCCTGAAAAAGAACCTCTTCGTCGAAGCCGTGCTGCCGGGCTCCATCCTGCGCAAGCTGACGCAAGAGGAAATGGCCGTCTATCGCCGTCCCTTCGCCGAAGAAGGCGAAGACCGCCGCCCGACCCTTTCATGGCCGCGCCAGATCCCGCTTGATGGCGAGCCTGAAAATGTCGTCGAGATCGTTGACGATTATGCGCGCTGGATGGCCGAGAACGAACTGCCCAAGCTCTTCGTCAATGCTGATCCCGGTGCCATCCTCACCGGCGCACAGCGCGAATTCTGTCGGGGCTGGAAGAACCAGAGCGAAGTGACCGTGAAAGGCAGCCACTTCATTCAGGAAGACAGCCCCCATGAAATCGGCCAAGCCATAGCGAAATGGCGCAAAGGCTGGTGCAACGGATAGACGCGTCTCCTCGTCTTCCATCACAATCTTGTTTCTTGATCGCCCTGCTCATCATGGTGAGGCTGTCACAACATTGGGAAGACAGGGGGAAATGTCATGGCTGAGAAGTTTAGCGGCACATCCAGGACGCTGCACTGGACGGTATCTGTTCTCGTTCTGATGATGCTTTATGGCGGCGCCACGCTCAGCCGCGAGACAGCCACATGGCATTTCGGCTTTGGCATTATCACGCTGGTCGTCATGGTGCTCTGGCTTGGGCATCGGATGACACATCCGCGCCCGGCACCGCTTCCCATGCCGCGCTGGCAGCAGATTGCATCGAAATCCGTGCATCACCTGCTGACGCTCGCCGTCACGCTTCAGCCGATTCTCGGCCTGTTGATGGTGATGTTTTCAAAGCGCGACCCGGTCGCCTTCGGCGTCATCCCGCTCAAGATCGTGCAGAATGATACGCTCTATGCCATCGGCCATGAGCTTCATGGACCGAATGCGCTGTTGATCGCCATTCTCGTCGTGCTGCACATTGGCGGCGCGCTTTATCACCAGTTCATCCTGAAAGATGGCGGCCTCACCCGCATGTTGCCAGGCAAACGCTGAGAAAGAACGTCCCATGGTCACGCTCAACAAGATCTACACAAAAACCGGCGACAAGGGCACGACCGCCCTCGCGACGGGCGAGCGTGTACCGAAACATTCACTGCGCATCGAAAGCTACGGCACGGTGGATGAGACGAACTCCATCATTGGCGTTGCAAGGCTCCATACAGGCAGCCTGCCGAAGCTCGACGCCATGCTTGCCCGCATCCAGAACGAGCTTTTCGACCTCGGTGCCGACCTCGCAACCCCCGCGAGCGACAAGGATCTCGGCTACGAGCCGCTCCGGGTCATCAATCCGCAAGTTGAACGCCTGGAAGCAGAAATAGATGAGCTGAATGCGGATCTTTCGCCGCTCCGCTCCTTCATTTTGCCAGCCGGCACCCCGGCTGCCGCTCATCTGCACCATGCCCGGACCGTTTGTCGCAGGGCAGAACGGCTGGTAACGGCTCTCAATGCCGATCCGCAGGAAGCGGTAAGTGACGCAGCGTTGCGCTATCTTAACCGCCTGTCAGACTTCCTTTTCGTGGCGGCCCGCCATGCAAACCAGGGTGAGGACGGCACTGGCCCCGGCGATGTGCTATGGGTGCCCGGCGCTACACGCTGAAACGGAGCCTGTTGAGAATCCCTTTCGTTGACAGGCCCGGGCGGTATCACTACGTTCCCGCACCGCAACAGCAGCTATAATGGCAGCGGGCGAGTTGGTCTCGTTTCTCCCAGAAACAGCCGTTTTCAGAACCGTTTTCGGGGCGACCAGCCTCCGCCCAGACCTACACCAAGACCGGCGCCAAGGTATTTGCAAGGCCCGGGGGCTCCAGCCCTTGAGTTCTCGCCGCCAAGGCAACGCGCAGGGAGTTTGCCTCGATGAAAGTCCTCGTTCCGATCAAGCGAGTGGTCGACTACAACGTGAAAATCCGTGTGAAATCGGATGGCAGCGGCGTCGATCTCGCCAATGTGAAAATGTCGATGAACCCGTTCGACGAGATCGCCGTTGAAGAAGCGGTGCGCCTCAAGGAAGCGGGCAAGGCAACGGAAGTTGTCGTTGTCTCCATCGGCGCCCAGCAAGCCACAGAAACCATCCGCACCGCGCTCGCCATGGGCGCAGATCGCGGAATTCTGGTGAAGACGGATGATGCCGTCGAGCCGATCAACGTTGCCAAGATCCTCAAGGGCGTGGCAGAAGCCGAAAAGCCGGACCTCATCGTCCTCGGCAAGCAGGCGATCGACGATGACTGCAACCAGACGGGCCAGATGCTCGCCGCCCTTCTCGGCTGGGCGCAGGGCACCTTCGCCTCCAAGCTCGAGATCGATGGCGAGACGCTCAACCTCACCCGCGAAATCGATGGTGGCCTTCAGACGCTGAAGCTCAAGATGCCGGTGGTCGTAACGACTGACCTGCGTCTCAACGAGCCGCGCTACGCCTCTCTTCCCAACATCATGAAGGCGAAGAAGAAGCCGATTGATGAAAAGGCGCCGGCTGATTTCGGCGTTGAGGTGAAGACCCATCTCGAAGTCGTGAAGGTAAGCGAGCCGCCGCAGCGTCAGGCCGGTATCAAGGTCGAAACGGCTGCCGAACTCGTGTCGAAGCTCAAGGAAGCGGGAGTGATCGGATGACCACGCTTGTTATTGCAGACCACAACAACAGCGCGCTGAGCGACGCAACCGCAAAGACCGTCACTGCCGCCTCGAAGCTTGGTGGCGATGTCGTCGTGCTCGTTGCCGGTCAGGGCTGCGATGCCGTGGCCGAAGCCGCCGCAAAGCTTGATGGCGTGAAGAAGGTCATCGTCGCCGATGACGCACTTTATGCGCATCCCGTCGCCGAGCCTCTCGCCGCTCTCGTCGTGAGCCTTGCGGGTGACTATGACGCCATCGTCTCGGCGGCCACGACTGTCGGCAAGAACTTCATGCCGCGTGTTGCCGCTCTGCTCGATGTTGCACAGGTTTCGGAAATCACCGCCGTTCTGGGCCCGGACACGTTCGAGCGCCCGATCTATGCAGGTAACGCCATCCAGACCGTGAAGTCGACCGACGCGAAAAAGGTCATCACGGTTCGCACCACCGCCTTCCCGGCGGCGGGTCAGGGCGGCTCCGCCTCTGTCGAGAAGATTGGCGCTGCCGAAAATCCCGGCCTTTCGGAATTTGTAGGCGAAGAGCTCACCAAGTCCGACCGTCCGGAACTCACCTCCGCCAAGGTCATCATCTCGGGCGGCCGCGGCATGCAGAATGGCGAAAACTTCGCCATGCTGGAAAAGATCGCTGACAAGCTCGGTGCCGCTGTGGGCGCCTCGCGCGCAGCCGTCGATGCGGGCTTCGTGCCAAACGACTACCAGGTCGGCCAGACCGGCAAGGTTGTCGCTCCCGAGCTTTACATCGCTGTCGGCATATCCGGTGCCATCCAGCATCTTGCGGGCATGAAGGACTCCAAGGTCATCGTTGCCATCAACAAGGACGAAGAAGCACCGATCTTCCAGGTCGCTGATTACGGCCTCGTGGCAGACCTTTTCAAGGCAGTGCCGGAGTTCGAAGAAGAACTCGGCAAAGCCGGTCTCTGAGACTTCTGCACCACGAATGAACGAAATCGAAGCGCCGCCGGGTAATCCCGGCGGCGCTTTCTCTTTACGCTGCAAGCCTTCCGAGCCATTCTTCAGTAACATTCAAATAACAACACGCCCCCGCAGGGAAGGCGTCGGCAATCAGCTAGTACGGGTTCCGGGTTATGAAGTTTCGCAAGATAGGCGTCATCGGCGCCGGACAGATGGGTAATGGCATCGCGCATGTTTGCGCATTGGCAGGCTATGAAGTGGCCTTGCACGATGTCTCGCGCGAGCGCATCGAAGCAGGGCTTGCCACCATTGACGGCAACATGTCCCGTCAGGTTGTCAGCGAACGCATCACCGCAGAGCAGCGCGACGCCGCTCTTGGCCGCATTTCCATTGCCGAGACCATGGAAGATTTCGAGGATGCCGACCTCGTGATCGAATCGGCGACCGAAAACGAAGATGTGAAACGGAAGATTTTCGCCGAGCTATGCCCGCATCTGCGCGAGGATGCGCTGCTCGCAACAAATACCTCCTCCATCTCCATCACGCGCCTTGCGGCCTCTACCGACCGGCCGGAGCGCTTCATGGGGCTCCACTTCATGAACCCCGTGCCGGTGATGGAGCTGGTCGAACTGGTGCGCGGCATCGCAACCGATGACGCAACCTTTGAAAGCGTCCGCGATTTCGCTGATTCGCTCGGCAAGAAGATCGCCCATGCCGAAGATTTCCCGGCCTTCATCGTGAACCGCATCCTGCTGCCGATGATCAACGAGGCTGTCTATACGCTTTATGAAGGCGTTGGTTCGGTCGAAAGCATCGACAAGGCCATGAAGCTCGGTGCGAACCACCCGATGGGTCCGCTTCAACTTGCCGACTTTATCGGCCTCGATACCTGCCTCTCCATCATGCAGGTGCTCCATGACGGGCTCTCGGACTCCAAGTACCGTCCTTGCCCCCTCCTCGTGAAATATGTCGAGGCAGGCTGGCTTGGCCGCAAGACGCAGCGCGGCTTCTATGATTATCGCGGCGAAAAACCCGTCCCGAC
>JBAYOU010000068.1:0-7193 GCA_041678065.1 Parvibaculum sp.
CACGCTTTTCAAGCGTGTCTATGATGTGGGTGCGGAGGGCAATTGGGAGGAAACCAATATTCTGAACCGCCTCTCCCGCGCCGATGCGCCCTTCACCGAGGAAGAGGAAGCGGCCCTTGAGCCCCTGAAGGCGCGGCTCTTTGCCGAACGTGATCTTCGCGTGAAGCCCGGCTTTGACGACAAGGTGCTGGCGGACTGGAACGGGCTGATGATCGCGGCGCTCGCCCGCGCGGGCGTGGCTTTCGATGAGCCTGAATGGATCGACATGGCCGCCACCGCCTTCCGCTTCGTCATGGAGGTGATGCGGCCTGAAACCAATGGCACGCCCCGCCTGCACCATGCTTGGCGCGAAGGCCGCTTGCAGCATCTCGCCATGGCGGATGACCTCGCCAATATGGCCGATGCCGCGCTCTCTCTGGCCGAGGCGACGGGCGAGGCCGCTTATGTCACCGCTGCCGAAAGCCTCGTGGCGGAGCTTGATGCCTGGTATGCAGATGCTGCGAATGGCGGCTATTTCTTCACCGCTTCCGATGCACCCGCATTGATCGTCCGCAGACGGACTGTTTCGGATGATGCCACCCCTGCCGCTAATGGCACCCTGCCCGGCATCTTCATCCGGCTTGGCCTGATGAGCGGCAAGGAAGACTATCTCGCAAAGGCGGATGCCCTCATCCGCGCCTTCGCGGGCGAGCTGCAGCAGAACATCTTTCCGCTGGGCAGCTATCTCGCAAGCCTCGACACAAGGCTCCGCCCGGTCCAGATCGTGCTGATCGGCTCAAAGAACGAAACCGCGCCTCTCGCCCGCGCCGCTTTCTCGGTCTCCTGCCCCGCCCGCGTGCTGCTGCGCGTGGAAGACGCCGCCACCCTCCCCGCCGGGCACCCCGCGCATGGCAAAACCGCCATCGACGGCAAACCGACGGCCTATGTCTGCGCCGGAGAAACCTGCTCCCTGCCGGTCACGGACGCGGACGCGCTGGTGGAAGAATTGAGGCGGGCGCGGGTGAGTTCCTAGCGCTCGTTACCCCGATCGCTACGTCTTAGAGAGCGAATGTCGCCCGCACTGGTAGTGGGCGAGATACCTGCAACCATCTTGCCGACGTCGGGAAAGTGGTCTTGACCAGTTCCGGCGCGGAGCGGAAAACATAACCAACCTCGTCATGGCCGGGCTTGACCCGGCCATCCACGTCTTCGCGACAAAAAACCGATAGGTAAAGACGTGGATGGCCCGATTAAATCGGGTAGTGTCTCAGTTTGAATTTTAGGCGGGTAAATTGGGAGTTATGTATGATATCGCATGACGACTCAAATACTCCTTCCGCGCAATTTCACTAGCCAATGTTCTCACAATTTTGTGGGAAATATAGTCCTTGCAGATCAAACCCCCGTCGATGATCACATCAACTTTAATTTCGCTAATTTGGGGTTTATTGATGGCGTTGGGTTAACAATTCTCTGCAATACGATTGAATGGCTATTCAAGCGTCAGGTTAAGTGTACGTTTTCGGATTTTCGGGAGGGCTCCGATCCGATTTCGTATTTAGATGATTGCGGCTTCTTCGCTAACTACTTGGGCGCGCCGTTGCGTGCGACTTCTCACGTACGGCAAACAACCGTACCTCTTACGAAAATTAGGTATGTCGAAAGTCATGGGTGGCTTGATCTGCGCGCAACGCCTTGGCTATCCAATGCCCTTATCGTCCAAGACCGCGCGCTCGGTACAATAAGAGCGTGCATAAAAGAGGTGTTTAATAATGTTGCGGATCACTCAACTGAGAACATCGCGTGTGTTCACATGCAGCATTATCCCAATAAAAATCAGATTCAGATAACTATATCGGACTTTGGTCTTGGTATACCGGCGAATATCTCAAGGTCTTATGAAGTAGAGAATGATGGTCTCGCCATAAGTCTTGCTACAAACGAGGGCGTTACCAGCAAAAGCCATCCTAATAATCGTGGTGCCGGATTAAAAACCCTTGTTGACTGCGTGACTATGAATGGTGGGCATGTTAATATTTGTTCAATGAGAGGCAGGGTAACTTGTTATAGGAACGCTGCCGGTCAAGTTTTGAAGGTCCCCGAAGTGTATCCGGGGATATATCCGGGAACCCTTGTAAACATCATCCTTAAGACAGACTTGTTTGTTGGCGATGACGATGAAGAGGTCAACTTCGAATGGTAATAGCAGTCATTGATCATGTTAAATATTGCTATGGGTCATCAGATGGTGATGCCATTCGACGTCTTATTGTTCAGGCTTTCGCTCGCAATGAGTCTGTCACGATTTCGTTTGAGGGTGTTTCCGAAGTCACGTCGTCTTTCGTAAACAGCGCACTGATTGCTCTGCTTGATGACCATTCTTTTGAGTTCATCCGAAACCATCTTAGTATTGCGCATACGCGTCATCAGATTAGGGACATGATCTCAAACCGTTTTCGGTTTGAAATTTCAAAGTTAGCAGCTGCCTAGCTTGCTAACTCCGCTACATCCTCCAATGTCCACACATGATCCGAGACGCCAGCCTGCATAGCAGGGGTAACGCGAAGCGTCTTATGGATGCGGCAAAAATTGTAGAACATGAAATGCAGCGCAACCGCGTGAGCGTGGTTTTCAACCTTCTTTGAGAAGCCATTTGTCAGGCGCGTGAAGCGGCGCATGTGCATCCGCATTGTAAGGTTCTGACGCTCCACAAAGGACGTGTTGACGTGCTGGGGGTCCGGATTGCCTGTCACGGCATCCTTGCGAGCACCCGTGCAAACGGCGGGGCTATAGCGGCGTTGGCCTTCCGGCGCATTGCCGTAAATCTTGATCAGGGTGGCATAGTCCACATCAGCACCAAACGCGCCTTCAACGGCTTCCAGATAAGGCTTGTGGCCATCTGACGTAAGTTGCACACGATTGGCGAGGCGTGAAGCCACATCCTGCATGAACTCATGTGCATAGCCAGAGTCACGGCCACCGACGAGCCAAGACACGATCAGCTTGCTATCGGCATCAATGGCGGTCCACGTCCACGTGTCGCCAGCGCCTTCCGGTGCAGCAATGGCAGTCTTTACGTTCTTTGCCTTGGCGTAGGTGAATGACCAAATCTCATCCACCTGAACGCGCTTGCAGTTGAGGTTCCGCAGGGCTTGGTCCTGATAGGCCGCGCAGGCAGTTCCCACATCCACAAGCAGCTTGGTCACGGTGTTGATCGACACGTCCGCCAGCCGCGACGTGGCCCGGAGGCTCATGCCTTCGCAGAGCATTCCGAGGATTTGGGCGCGCTTCTCAAGGGGCAATCTGTTCATGCCCATAAGATATGAACTTTTATGCTTAGCGTCAAGCTTATTCATCCATTTTGACTTATGCTTGCAAATTAATGTCAGCAAGCATATGCTTGCAAATAGATTATGCAAGCATAGAGAAGCCGATGACCAAAGATAGCAAAAAACCAACAGCCCAAGCCGCAGGAGGTGACGCGCGAGCGAAGGCACTTTCCCCACAAGTGCGTTCGAACATTGCTCGCAAAGCAGCTTCGGCGCGGTGGGGTAAGAGTATGCCAGAGGCTATATATGGCTCACCAGAAAAGCCGCTTTTAATTGGAGGCAGGGAAATTCAAGCCTACGTACTGGATGACGAAACTCGCGTCATCTCTCAGGCGACTTTTCTTGAGGCTATTGGACGGCATCGCAAGGCTAATGTTCGCAATGAAGGTGGAGAAGAGCGGACCCCCCCAATTTTGCAAGGGAAAGCCATTAAGCCATTCATTTCTCAAGAACTTTTAGAGAAGAGCCGCCCCATCCAATTTCGAATGAACGGGGGCGCTCTGGCCAGCGGTTATCGAGCAGAAATTCTACCAATGGTGTGTGAGGTATATTTGCGGGCTCGCGATGCTGGCGCACTCCCACCTAACCAGCGGCATGTTGCAGTACAAGCTGAAATTCTAATTAGGGCTCTTGCTCATGTCGGTATCATCGCCCTGGTCGATGAGGTGACTGGCTATCAAGACGTCCGAGCGCGCACAGCACTAAACGAGATACTGGAACAGTTTATCTCTGAGGAGTTGAGAAAATGGGCAAAAACATTTCCAGATGAATTTTATAAACAGATGTTTCGTCTTCGCGACTGGAAGTTTACTTCCGCTTCCATAAAGAAGCGCCCGGGTGTTGTTGGAAAATATACTAACGACATCGTTTATGAACGACTTGCGCCGGGCGTTCTTGATGAATTGAAGGCGAAAAATCCCAAACTCTCCACAGGGCGAAGAAAACACAAACACTTTCAATGGCTGACGGAGGATGTAGGCGACCCTCGGTTGCGGGAACACTTGGCGTCGGTGATTACGCTAATGAAGGCTTCCAATAATTGGGATCAATTTAAAAGAATGTTGGATCGCGCGTTGCCACCCTTTGGCCGAACGGGACAGCTGCCGCTAGACGATTAGGATTCTTTCCAACGGGCCTTAGCGGCCTTCTTGGCAATCTCTGACCGGCGTTCTGGCGTCATGCTTGATGCGCGGGACTTGCCACCCTTGCGCCCCAGCGCGACCGCAGCGGGGTTTTTCCCCTCGTCTGGGTCTTTCTCCACAGCTTCACCAGTCGCAAGGTCAGTAATCATCTTTGCGAGCTGGTTAGTGTCTCTAGGGCGTTTTGGTTTTTTGGCAGAGTGTGTCATGCCCTCAATATGGCATGACGGGCCGCAATGCCCAATAGGGCGTTGATTTTGCTAGGCTTCAAACTGAGACACTACCTTAAATCGGGCCATGACGATGGAGGGGAAGAGGCTTTTCAAACAGCCTCTAAAACAAACCTCAGGCCCATATCCCAGAAAGAAAAAGTGAGATTATCCCACCGCCTTCTTCGCTGAAGCCAATGGCTCCGGTGGATTCGGCGTTTCCGGTGGCCCGAGCCCTGCTTCTTCGCGGATCCAGCGGCGGAAGGCGGCGATGCGGGTTTTTTTCAGGCCCCCTTCGCGATAGACGAGCCAATAGCCTTCTTCATCGGGCATTTCGATGTCGAAAAGCCGGACAAGGCGGCCTTCGGCGAGGTCAGCCATAGCGAGCGTGTCATTGGCGAGCGCGACGCCGAGCCCGCCTGCCGCGGCCTGAAGCGCCAGCGAAGCCTCGATGAAGAGCGGCCCCCGCTCTGCCCAGCGCGGGTTCTTCACCCCCGCCTGCTCAAGCCAGTTCACCCAATGCTGCATCGTCTCCTCATGGAGAAGCGGATAGGATTTCAGGTCTTCAGGCTTGCGGATCGGTCTTTTGGGGTCGATCAGCGAAGGCGAGCAGACGGGATAGACCGTCGCCTCGAACAGCTTTTCCGACACCACATCCGGCCAGCCGCCAAGCCCGTAGCGCACGCCGATATCGACATCTTCCCGCGTGAAATCGACAAGCTCCGAGGAAGGCAGCAGGCGAAGCTCGATTTCGGGATAGGCCCGGTTGAACTTGCCGAGCCTGAGCACGAGCCAGCGCGCCGCGAATGAGGGCTCGACCGTCACCGTAAGCGTGGTGTTGTCTCTTGCTGCCGCCTGCGCCCAGCCTTCCTGCATCTGCTCAAAGGCGAGCGACAGCACGGGAAGCAGCTTCTGGCCGCGCTCGGTCAGCTCCACCTGGCGGCCCGTGCGATGGAAGAGCGGCGCGCCCAATTCCTCTTCCAGCGCCCTGATCTGATGGCTGATCGCCGCATGGGTGACGTTCAGCTCGCGCCCCGCGCCTGAGAAACTGCCATGCCGACCCGCCGCCTCAAAGGCGCGCAACGCATTCAGCGAAGGCAGGCGGCGGGGGGCCATACGTTAGTTTACCTCACAACTGCGGTGCGAAAAGATCGTTTGATTATAGCGGAACCCCGGCGCATATAGGCAACATAAACCACAGTATTCAATGTTTGATAAGGCGCCCGGCCGGACGAGCATCCGGACTCCGCTCTCTCGGCCGTGCCTGAAGGTGAATAAAATGAACATCCTTGCCAATTATGCCACGAGCTATGTGGGTGCGTTCGATGTCGCCCTTTCAGCTCGGGGGCGCGCCAACGGCGAGGCTTTTGAGACCGCTGCCGAACCGCAGCAGACCCGCAAGGGCCGCAGCCTCATCGCCCGCCTGCTCGCGTCGGGCGAAAAAACCTTCCGCGCGGCCTGATCGCGCAGGGCTTCCCCTTTTCCTCCGGGCGCTCACTCCCCCTCGCATCGGCGCGTCGGGACCGCTACAGTCGCGGTCCCGACATTCCCGATACCAAGGAGGCATGCAGTGAGCGGCGAAACCATCACAATCAAAGGTCCGGACGGCTCTTTTTCCGGCTATCTCGCAAAACCGGCCGGAACCGGCCCCCATCCCGGCATCGTGGTCATTCAGGAGATTTTCGGCGTCAACAAGGTCATGCGCGACCTTTGTGACTGGCTGGCAGGTGAAGGCTATGTCGCCCTCTGCCCCGATCTGTTCTGGCGCATCGAGCCCGGAATCGACATCACCGACAAGACCGAGGAAGAGTGGAAGAAGGCCTTCGACCTTTTCGGCAAGTTTGATGTGGACAAGGGCGTGACCGACATCACCGCCACCATCGACACACTTCGCCCGCTCACTTCCGGCAAGGTTGGCGCGGTCGGCTATTGCCTGGGCGGCCAGCTTGCCTATCTCACCGCCTGCCACACCAGCGCGGATGCCTCTGTCGGCTATTACGGCGTGAACATTCAGAACCGGCTTGATGATGCGAAGAACATCAAGAAGCCGCTGATGCTGCATACTGCCGGCAAGGATGAATTCGTGCCCGCCGAAGCGCAGGAAGCGATCACCGCCGGGCTGCGCGACAATGCGCATGTCACGATCCATCACTATGCGGATATGGACCACGCCTTTGCCCGTCCGGGCGGTGCCCATTACGACAAGAAAACCGCTGACGAAGCGAATGACCGCACATTGAAATTCTTTGCGCGTCACATCGCCTGATCGGGCGCATGATCTTCCCCTCTCTCCCCTTGGAGAGAGGGGATTTTCTTATCGGTGAAACACGCGTATGGGCCTCGATCTGTTTCTTGCTTTCATCGCGGCAACACTGCTTCTCTGCATCACGCCGGGGCCGGTCGTGACATGGCTCGTTGCCTGCGGCATACGCGGCGGCGCGCGCGCATCGCTCACCGGCCTTGCGGGAACGACAAGCGCCATCATCGTTCATATGAGTTTGTTGCTGGCGGGGCTTGCACCGCTTCTCGCCGCCATG
>JBAYOU010000069.1:0-7178 GCA_041678065.1 Parvibaculum sp.
AAATCCGTGATCTCGACGGCGTTACCCTGCCTGTCCGTCAGTTCCGTCACAAGGATCGCGGTGTTGGGTCGGTAATATTGTCGCGATGAAGCGAAGTCCTCGACCTCTATCGACCAGAAGCCGCCGCGCTCCTCTTCCGGCACCCCGCCGTTCAACAGGTGGTGGAAAACCGGATCACCATCGAGACGCGGCAAGCAACACCAGACGATGCGCGCCTTTTTGTCGATGAGTGCCCCATAGCTGCCATTGCCGATCGCGCCGAGGTCAAGAGAGGTCAAGGCTCCTCCGTGGTGCTTCTTCCTTTACTTCCGTCCTGCGCCGGAAAGCGAGCGCGCCACCCCGCCGAGCCAAGAGAGCAACCCATCCACCGAAGTGATGCGATATGCAGCCCCTGTCTCGCCCTGCCCAACCTTTATCGTAACGCCTTTCATGGCGTTGACGATCCTGAAGCCATCTTCATCCGTGCGGTCATCGCCTGCAAACACCGGAATGCGACCCCGAAACAATCGTGTTTCCATGAGCTGCGCTATGGCGCGGCCTTTATTCACATGGTCCGGCTTCACCTCGAGCACCATCTTGCCATCAATCAGGTGCAAGCCCGGCTGCCCCTCAAGCGCGGCAATAACCGCAGCACGGCATTCAACTTCGCGCTCCGGCGCGAGACGATAGTGAAGCGCGACTGCGCCGGGCTTCTCTTCGAGAAGAAGGCGCGGATCGGCCGCCACCATGGGCGCGAGCAGTGCGGCAACTTCTGCAACAGCCCCCCCCTTCGGGGGCGGGTGAAGAACACCGCTCCGCGTCTCGCGCAATTGCAGCCCATGAATGCCAGCACCCGGCAGCGACAGCCCCAGATACTCATCTATCTGGGATAGAGGTCTGCCGGAAACAATAGCAAGGGCACCACCAAGAGCCGTTTCCAGCGCAAGAAGAATGTCCTGAAGGCGCGGATCGATGGAGACTGCATCAGGGGAAGGTGCAAGCTCCGTCAGTGTTCCATCGAAATCGAGAAACAGCGCCCAGTTCCGCTCTGCTGCGGGAAGATGCCACTCCTCCCCGCTCATTGAGCCGCTCGCAAGCCATTATTCGGTTTCGGGCATTTCTGCTCACTCGCATTTTGATCGGGGATGCAGATGCGGAATCTTGTGCCTTCCGCGCCCGTAGAAAGAAGCTCGATTTGGCCGCCATGCGTGTGAACAATCTCTGCCGCGATGGCGAGTCCGAGGCCCGTGCCATCCTTGCGTGTGCCACCGGAGAAAGGCTCGAAGAGATGTTCGCGCGCCTTTGGGGGTAGGCCCGACCCGTTATCAGACACATCTATATGGACATGCCCGCCAAGACGCTGCGCAGAGATATGCAGCAAGCCGGCGTTCTCGCCCGGCTTTTCCACCAGCGCCTGCGCGGCATTGCGCGCGAGATTGAGGAGAACTCGGAAAAGCTGATCGGCGTCTGCGTCAATGAAGAGTCCTTCGGGAACATCATTGATGCGGCGGAATAATTCCGTCGCCGGGAAAGCCATATCCATCGCTTCATCGACAAGTGGCCGCAAAGCTATCATCTGTCTTTCGGGCGAAGGCTCGCTCGCAGCGCCGAATTTCAGCGACTGTGTGCAAAGATCAATGGCGCGATCAATCGACGTGAAAAGGCGCGGGGCGAGATGCTGCACCGTCGGATCATCAATCGCGCCGATGCGGTCGGAGAGAAGCTGCGCGCCTGCGAGTATGTTCCGCAGATCATGATTGATCTTCGACACGGCAGCGCCGAGCGCGGCAAGCCGCGCCTTCTGGCTCAGCGTTGATCTGATCCGGCGCTGCATGAGCGAGAGTTCATGTTCAGCCACGCCGATTTCATCCTCACGCGCGGAAGGCTCCATCACACGGCGTGCATCTTCCGGATTCTCGCGAAAGGCGACCATGTTCGCCTTGAGACGTCGCATAGGGCGCACGAGCAGAAAATGCAGCGCAATATAGACGAGCCCTGCCGTGATGATTGAAATCACCAATGACAAAAGAAGGACATTCTTGCCGTAGCGGATCATCGCATGACGCAGGGGCGTTTCATCGAAAACAATTTCAATGGATTCACCCGCACCGAAAGGCGGTTCGGCCGTTACAAGCACGATGCGTCCATCTCCGGCGAGGATTGTGTCAAAGGCATCCATGATGGGGCGCATGCTCATCGTGTCGCGCAGATCGAAACTTGCATCGACCATGGGCGGCATGTCATCGCTCAATACGAGGCGGCGTGCATCAGCGCGATTGAGCGCAACGGCATAGACCTGCGCATTCTCAAGCAGCTCTTCGCGCAGCGCGGGTGAAACGGTGTTGTCAGGCGGCGCTTCGAGCGCGAGGGAGGCGATCTGCGCGGCGGCGATGCGCTGCTCCATCCAGTTAAGCCGGAAACTCGCCACGGAAGGCACAAAGATCAGCACTTCCGCCAGCATGACGAATGACACGATAAGGACAAGCAGGCGGCGCGAAAGCGATCCTCTCAACGGGCGTCTCAATGCCGAGAGGCGCTTCCGAAACGGGCGCAACTTGCCTTCTACCGCTACCTGCATTCTTGCCGGCCAACTCCGCTTCTGGATGTCCGGCAATGATTTTAGCCGAACAGACCAAGAAAACGCACGAGCATCTTGGTTTTTTTTCCGAAAAGCGTCGGCGTGTAATAGGAACCGGCAGCGCGCTTGCTGATTTCAGAGAATGTCGGATAGGGCGCAACCACACTTGCCATGGCGCTCAGCTTCAATGCTTCAGTCTTTGCAAGCACCCAGGGCAGGATCAACTCGCCTGCCTGTGGCGCGACAATGGTGGCGCCGAGAACGCGCGAATGTGAATCCGTCAGCACCTTGATCACCCCTTCAGTCTCGTGTTCAGCCTGCGCGCGATCATTTTCGGCAAGATGCCAGCGAAGCACGTTGATCGTCATATTCGCCGCCTGTGCCTCGCTTTCGGTGAGGCCAACATGCGCAAGCTCAGGGTCCGTGTAGGTTACGCGTGGAATGGCGCGATGATCGGCATGGGCCGGCACGCGGAAGAGTGCATTCCGAATGACGATGCCCGCATGGTAATTCGCAACATGGGTGAATTGCGGGCCGCCAATAACATCGCCTACACCAAAGATGCGCTTGTTGGTGGTGCGTAGCCGCCCGTCAACACGCAAACCCTTTTCCGAATAATCGACGCCCGCTTTTTCGAGATCGAGACCTTCGACATTCGGCCGCCTGCCCGTCGCAATGAGAAGATGCGTCCCTTCTACCTTTTGAGGACCATGCTGCGCCGCCAGCGTCACCGATACGCCGACAGTAGTGTTTGCAACGGAAGTGACGGAGATATCTTCGATGATTTCCACACCTTCGCGCCTAAGCCGCGCAATCACGATGGCGGAAAGCTCGGGGTCTTCCTTACCCAGCACCTTGGCGCTTTCAACAACTGTCACCTTCGCGCCAAGGCGGCGATGCGCCTGCGCCAGCTCAATGCCGATGGGCCCGCCGCCCAGAACGATGAGGTGGCCCGGACATTCTTTGAGCGAAAAGATTGTTTCGTTGGTGTGATAGGGAACCGTGTCGAGCCCGTCGATCAGTGGCACGAAGGGGCGCGAGCCCGTGGCGATGACAAAGCGGCGCGCGGTGATTTCCTTGTCGCCCGCCGCCACCGTCTGCCCATCCATGAAGCGGGCATGATCCTTGATGACGGTGACGCCCAGCGCCTCGAAGCGGGCGACGGAATCATTCGGCGCAATCTTCGCAATCACGCCATGCACATGATCATGCACCTTGGCGAAATCGATCTTCGCTTCTGCGGGCGCGACGCCGAAAGCCTCTCCCGCCCCCATGCGCCAGGCCTGCCGGGCGGCGGCGATCAGCGCCTTTGAGGGAACGCAGCCCGTATTGAGGCAGTCGCCGCCCATTTCATCACGCTCGATGAGCACGGTGCGCGCGCCCATCTGCGCGGCACCCGCTGCAACGGAAAGGCCACCTGATCCCGCACCGATCACGCAAATATCAGCCTTAATTCGTCTGGCCATGTGGTCTCCGGCTGAAGGGAACGAGCATGTCAGGAAGGCTCGTCCGGAAAGCGGTTCTTTCCCGCGAAATTGCGATAGATAACGGGCACAAGCGCCAGCGCGGCAAGACCCAGAATGGGGCCGATGATGCGCGGCTCGAAGATGAGACCGAGATCAGGGTCACGGCCTGCATCAAACACCGCACCGAGCCCATCCCCTAAGCTCGCAAATACGAAAGTGCCCGGCATGATGCCGAAAAAGGTCGCCACCACATATGTAAGGAGCGGCACACCAAGAAAGGCAGGCGTGAGATTGACGAGGAAAAAGGGAAAAAGCGGCACCAGCCTCAGCACCAGCAAGTAGCTGAAGGCATTTTTGCTGAAACCCTCCTCAATGCGCAGAAGCCCCGGGCCCGCCCGCGCGCGAAGGGCATCGCCAAGGGCGGTCTTTGCGGCCAGGAAGATGAGCGTCGCGCCAATGGTCGCACCGATCACGGTGAGGACACCGCCCAGCAGCACACCAAAGAGAAAGCCGCCGGTGAGCGTCGCAACCAGCGCGCCGGGAAGCGAAAAGGCGACCATCGCAATATAGGCACCTAAATAAAAAAGGGCAGCGAGCAGCCAATTTTCGGCCACCCAGCCTGTCAGCGCCTCCCGGTTGTCGCGCAGCGTGTCGAGGGTCACATAGCGCTCAAGCCCGAGCGCAAAAAAGGCGACAAACCCGCTTGCAAGCAGGATCAGCGGCAGAAAACGGCGGACAAAGCCTCTGCGGGAGGCGGAGGATGCATCCGTCATGCAAGATCACCCTGCGAATGAGTAAACAAATCAGGAACATCCTCTGGCCTGCAGGCCATGCCCTGCCCGCGCCCCATGCGTGAGACAGATTAGTATCAATCTCACGGCACGGAAGGGGCAATCACCTTAATGTGAGGCTTCCTGCATGGTGCGATTGCCGGTCGAAATAGCCGGGCTGCCGTTGACTTCCGCGGGCCTTATCGCTTATACAGCCCGCCAGACAGCCGTCGGGCGACAACGCCTGCGGCTCTTGTTTTTATTGGCAAGCGAGGCGCCCCTGCGGGACGCCCGGAGCCGGACCAGCCAGCATATGGCAGGCACCGGGCTCGGCCCAGATCTGCCGGAGAAGAGACGTGAAACGGACCTATCAACCGAGCAAACTCGTCCGCAAGCGCCGCCACGGCTTCCGTGCGCGCTCCGCGACCCCTGGCGGCCGCAAGGTGCTCGCGGCACGGCGTGCCAAGGGGCGCAAGCGGCTCTCCGCCTGACACTGGCCCCGTGACAACGGGCGCCGTGCAGACGGATACGACCTCACGGTCCCATGTCATCGAGGCTCATTTCCCATCGGGCACGTCTTTTCGTGCCCTTGCGGGCAGCCAGATGGACCGCAAGCTCGAACGATTGCGCAAGCGCAGCGATTTTCTTGCCGCAGCCCGCGGACGCAAACGCGCCGAGCGCGGTGTCGTGCTTCAGGCCAATTTCCGAAATGATGAAAATCCTCCGCGCGTCGGCTTCACGGTGACGCGCAAGGTTGGTGGCGCTGTGCTGCGTAACCGTGCCAAACGCCGCCTGCGCGCGGCTGCCGCCGAAATCCTTCCCCTCGCAGCGAAAGACGGCTACGACTACGTGCTGATCGGGCGGCAGGACACGGCGACACGGCGCTGGCCCGAGCTTCTCAGCGACCTGAAAATCGCGCTCAGCAAAGTTCATGGAAAGAGCGGCGGCAGGGCGCCGTCCTCTTCCGCTGCCTCAAGGTCCGATTCCGGGAAAGACGCGCCTCATGGGTAATAACCGTAATTTCATCCTCGCCATCTTCCTGTCGGTGGTCGTTTTCGTCGGATGGCAATATTTCGTCATCGAACCGCAGCTTGAATCCGAGCGCGCGCGACAGGAAGCGATTGCCGCCGCCAGCGGTGAGACGGCCGAGACGCAGGGCACCGATGCGCCCGCACCGGGCGAGGCAAGGCTGCCGAGCATTGATGAGCCGGGCACCCTGCCCGCCGGTGCCCCCAGCAGCACGCTTGCGCGCGAAGATGCGCTTGGCGCGAACCCGCGCATCGCCATCCGCTCCGAGCAGCTCGACGGATCGCTCTCGCTTCGTGGTGCGCGCTTTGATGATCTGAAACTCCGCAATTACCGCGTCACCTATGATCCGGACAGCGCCAAAGTTGCGCTGCTCGCACCCGCCGGCACGCAGACGCCCTATTTCGCCGAGTTCGGCTTCATTCCGGCGACCGGCTCCAGCGTGAAGGTTCCCGATTCAAAGACCGTGTGGCAGGCAGAGGAAGGAGCGGAACTGACACCGCAATCCCCCCTCACGCTGCACTGGGACAATGGTCAGGGTCTTGTCTTCCATCGCACCATTGCGCTCGATGAACATTATCTCTTCACCGTTACCGACCGCATTGAGAACAAGGGCACTGCGAGCGTGACGCTCTATCCCTATGGCCTCGTCTCGCGCACGGGGAGCCCCGAAGGTTCGTCTTTCTTCATTCTGCATGAAGGCTTTATCGGCGAGTTCCCGAGCGTTGGCGAAGTGGCCGTCTCTTATGAAGATGCCGCTGATGACGGCCCCGTAAAGGTGACGGATACGGATGGCTGGCTTGGCATCACCGACAAATACTGGGCAACAGCACTCGTGCCGCAGAAGGGCCAGAACTTCGTTGCCAATTTCAGCGCGCATCCCGACCCCACGGTCGAGCATTTTCAGGCGGATTTCCGCTATGGCGCGCGCGAAGTTGCGCCGGGCGCGAGCATGGAAATCGAGAATCATCTCTTTGCGGGTGCCAAGGTTTCGTCCGTCATCGACACCTATCACGAGGCGGGCATCTACAAGTTCAACCTGCTGATCGACTGGGGCTGGTTCTGGTTTCTGACGCAGCCCATGTTCTCTGCGCTTCATTTCATCGCGCAGCATGTCGGCAATTTCGGCATCGCCATTCTCGTCATTACCGTTCTCATAAAGCTCGTCTTCTACCCGCTTGCCAACAAGTCCTATGTGGCGATGAGCAAGATGAAGAAGCTGCAGCCCGAGATGGAGAAGCTCCGCGAGCGTTTTGCTGATGACAAGATGAAGCAGCAGCAGGAGATCATGGAGCTTTACCGGAAGGAAAAGGTGAACCCGCTGGCGGGCTGCCTGCCGGTGCTGATCCAGATTCCGGT
>JBAYOU010000070.1:0-7158 GCA_041678065.1 Parvibaculum sp.
CGCGGTGTGCCGCCGATCTGGATCACATGTTTGAGATGCGGGAGCCGCGATGAAGAAACAGCACCTGACGCCTGCGCGATCTCCGGCGCAAGCTCCTCCACCATCGCTACATAGTCGGAAGTCTTGAAACGCTCGGGTGTGATGAGCGCGGTAACGCCCACCTTGTTCAGCGTGTATTCGAGTTCGGTAAGCCGATAGGCGGGGTTGATGTTGACGAGAATGATCCCCGCCTTCGCGGTCGCAAACTGCGTCAGCGTCCATTCCGCATTGTTGGGCGACCAGATGCCAAGCCTGTCCCCCCGCCTGAGACCAAGCGCGAGCAGGCCTGCGGCCAGGGCTTCCGCTTTCTCGTTGAGGTCGCGGTAGCTCCAGCGAATATCTTGATGCACGGAGACAAGCGCCTCCGTATCCGGCCATTTCTCCGCAGCTTCCGCAAGCGCTGCGCCGATCGTCTGCTTCCTGAGCGGCGGTGTCGTCCCGCCGATCACATGCGACTCCTGCATCTTGTCCTCCCTCAATCTCCCCAGGTCAGCATCCGCCGG
The DNA here is from genome assembly GCA_041678065.1 of Parvibaculum sp. GTDB lineage: Bacteria > Pseudomonadota > Alphaproteobacteria > Parvibaculales > Parvibaculaceae > Parvibaculum. The sequence goes on from JBAYOU010000070.1 coordinate 543, forward strand.
AAGCGGAAATTCCTCAATTCGGAAGAAGCGAGAGCGCCCCCGTATCGAGCACATGGTCTGCTCCGCCTCGCAGCATCTGGAAGAACATTTTGTCGCCGCGCTCCGTGCGTTCCACGATCATGGAGGCGGTAAAGGCCATGTTGAAAAGGGAGAAGCTGTAAAGCGCGTAATGCTTCATCATCTCGTCGAAGGAATAGTTCCTCACGCCATGCTCACGCAGCTTGGCGTAGTACTCGGTGAGAAGGTCTTTCTCATGTTCGCGGCGAATGTCGCGCTTCAGCGCACCGCTGAGGAAGTAGGACACGTCAGCCATGCAGCAGCCATAGCCAACCGATTGCCAATCCACCACCGAAACGGGATAACCGCCTTCCGCCGTACCGAACATCATGTTGTCGGGCCGGAAGTCATTGTGGGTCAGGCAGCGCGGGCCATCATAGGAGCGGTAGAACTCGAAATTGCGCGTGATCGCCTCGCCAATCTCGATGCAGTCGGCAGGAATGGCATCGCCATAGCGCTCACGGAAAGCCTGCCAAAGCGTCTTGATGAGATCGGGCTGCGTATATTTCGGTGACGCCTTCGTTTCGAAAAGCCATTCGATCTCGTCCATCCTGTCATCTTGCCAATGCGAGGCATGAAGTTTCGCCGCCTCGCCCAGCACAAGTCGCGCTTCTTTGACGCTCGTACCTTTCATCTGGTCGCCGGGCTGTGCGGGCGCGAGGTCTTCCATGAGAAGCACGAAATCGCTTGTCTCCGGGTTCACATCCGCATGAAGGCAGATTGGTGTGGTGATGCCCGCACTCGCCTTGAGCGAGCGATAGAAATTCACCTCGCGAATATAGTTGCCGAAGTTCACGCCGGTCGCCCGACTGTCAGGGTCGGAAGAAGGGAACTTGCCAACGACACTGAGCGGCGCCGAGCCAGCATCGCCCTTATAGTCAATTGTGAAGCGTACACTCTCGCCCACTTGTCCGGTGCCGACGCGCGTGCCGGTGACATTCGCCACCGTCACATTATGCCCCGCCTTGCGCAGAGCCGCTGTCATCCATTCCGGCGTAATCGCCGCTGATGCCACGATTGGCAGGTCGAGCGTATCGTTCATTCTCTCCTCCCTTATGTCCTTCGCAGGGCCTTCGCCCTGTTGAGGTTGCGTTCCCTTAATCGGGAATCTTGGTCACTTCATGCACATAGACTTCATTGAGCTTGATCTGGTCGCCTTCCAGAACCACCAGATCGAAACCGCGCATCAGGCTTTTCTTGCCGTCCGGTGCGGTGATGGTGCAATACCAGCGCCCGCAAAAGCCGTTTGCAATCTTCCATGTCTCATGCGGCGCGTAGTGCATGTCCGGCGTGTTGTCGAAAAGCTGCTTGAGGTAAGCACCCAGCGCTTCCTCTCCGTTCCGCCCATCCGGGACCTGCGGATCGCGATAGACGGTGTCTTTCGCATAGAAGGCGAGCAGGCCCGCCACATCTTTCTCGCTCCATTTGGCAAGCCAGCGCGCGTTGAAATCTTCAATATCGACACTCATCCCATTTCCCCCTCATTCCTCGCCCAGCACGAACTTCCGGCGTTCCTCGGTGAACATTTCTGGTGGCAACACTTCCGGTCCCGCCATGATGGCGGCAGCATGCGCGCCGAGCGTCGGGTCGGCCTTGGAGCGTTCCTGATAACGCCGCCTGCGTTCGCGGGCTTCCTCGCCAAATTCGGCATCAAGCGTTGCCTGCAGCTTCGCAGCAAAGCGCAAGCGGCGCATCCGCTCATAGCGTTCTTCCGCGTAAGGTTTGAAGAGTTCGGGGCGCCAGTCGTCATTTTCTTTCAACAGGTCGCTGACCATCCGTACATCGCGATAGGTGATCGAAAGGCCGAGCCCGTTGATGGGATCGTTCCAGCCCGCCGCATCGCCAATCAGCACGCCGCCTTCAACCATGGGTTCGTCGGTCCATGAGTCATTGTTGAAGTAGCTCATGAGCGGCCCGGCGGGCTTTGCGTTAGCGAGATGAATGTTCTGCGGTGCGCACTTCATGCGCAGTGAATCGAGGAAGAGTTTCGGTCCGTCCTCACCCGCAAAGCGCCGCCTGTCGGTCAGCGGATAGCTGCCATAGACGCGAACCCTGCCATTGCCCTGCGGGAAAACGAGAAAGGCAAAATCTCCTTCCGTACCGATCGCCTGCCGCCGTTCATTCCAGCCATCCGCATTCTCAACAAGGATGCCGCCAAACATATGGTGCGGCTTGTCCTGATGAAGTTCGATGCCAAAGGCCGCACGCGCGGTTGAGGTGCGGCCATCCGCGCCAATGATGATCCGCGCATTCGCGCTGTGGTTTTCGCCAGCATGTCTGTATTCCACATGCGGCGCTGTCCCCGTCACGATTTTCGTCACATCAACATCGCGCAGCGCCGTCGCGCCAGAGCGCACCGCCTCGTCAAACAGTGTCTGACAATGTTTTGGATGGCCGATTGAAAGGGGTCCCGGAATATCCGGAACGAAAGCGTCAAGCGGCAGCGGCTCTGCTTCCGCTTCTTCGGGCGTCTTTGTCTCGCCATAGGTGACGTGCTGCGCGACATGGTGCCCGCCCGCGCTCATCAACAGGTCGTAAAGGCCAAGCCGCTTCGTTTCCACCACGCCCCAGGGCGAAATCCATTCGCCACGCACATGATCCTGATAGACGGCGCTTTTCTCGAGAAGCAGCACGCTGCGACCTGCTTTTGTCATCGTCGCCGCCATGGCCGAGCCGCCAATGCCGCCGCCCACAATGATGATGTCGTAATTCCTCGCCACTCAAACCTCCCGTTCTTTTTATTTTGAGTCGTTTTCTTGATTTTCAGTCGAGGATCATGCCTACCGATCCAACAATCGAGAGGGGTTCGCCGCCCATGTCCCAGCTTCCGCCCGTCAGCGCCTCGTCAAGCGGTGCGGCAAGCATCACCGTCAGCAGGCCGATGAAGTGATGAAGCGTCGCCTCGGAACGCCACATCGGATGCGGCCGCGAACGATCCGCAAGGGCCGCCTCCCGCGCAGCGATCACGCTGGTAAGGAATGCGCCCAGAAAGATGAAGCGCTGGTTCTTTGCCGCCACCGGCATGGGCGGCATCAACCGGCGCAAATGGTCGAGACAGCGCAGATAGCCTGAGTTCCAGCGGTTCTCCAGCGCCTCCATGAAGAACTCGCGATGGCTCATGCCGAGAAGCGCGATGAAACGGATATAGCTGTCTTCCGCAGTTTCCGTTTCTTCCGCAAGATTGATGGAAGGGTAAACCAGCACCTCCACCACATCGCGGATATCTTTCGGCCCGCCCGCTGCCTCCAGCCGGTCGAGAAAGGCATTGCGGCGCGTGTCAATCAGCTTCGCGCCATCTACCACCAGTTCACGGACAAGCGCTTCCTTCGTGCTGAAATAGTAGGACAGCGCGCCGTGGTTTTTCTGCCCTGAAGCCTCCACGATCTCGCGCACCGTCACTCCGTCAATGCCGCGTTCAGCAAAGAGCCGCCGTGCGGCCAGCTTGATCTGCTCCCGCGCCGTCAAAGGCTTTGCTGCGATGGTTGTTTTCTCGTCCATGTTGACAGAATGCCCCGGCCCTGCATATTAGGTCAACTGGATAAAACAATTGACCTAACGGCAATCGGCCGCATTTGGCAAGAGCCGGGAGGCGAGATAACACCAACAGGGAGGGGTCGGATGGGAGATATTCCCGTCGATCTAGCCGCGCTCGCCCGCTGGATGGACGGGCAGGGGCTGGGAGAAGGTCCGCTTGAAGAGGCGACGCTTCTGGGCGGCGGCACACAAAATATTCTGCTGCGCTTCACGCGCGCAGGCCGCACCTATGTGCTGCGCCGCCCGCCGCCACATTTGCGCAAAAACTCGAATGACACGATGCGCCGCGAGGCGCGCATGCTCGCCGCCATCGCCGATACGGATGTGCCCCATCCCCGCCTGATCGCAGCCTGTCCCGAAGAAGATGTGATCGGTGCCGCCTTCTATCTGATGGAGCCGATCAACGGATTCAATCCGACTGTTGGTCTTCCCGAACTTCACGCCTTCGATCCCGCCATTCGCCGCCGCATGGGGCTTGCCCTTGTTGAGGGCATCGCAAAGCTCGGTGCCGTCGATCATGAAAAGGCGGGCCTTGCCGATTTTGGCAAGGTCGATAATTACCTTGAGCGTCAGGTCGCGCGCTGGCAGTCCCAGCTTGAAAGCTATCGCGAATTCTCTTCATGGCCGGGGCCAGAAGGTATTCCCGGCGTCGCCAAGGTGGCGAAATGGCTTGAGGGTCATCGGCCCAATAACTTTATCCCCGGTATCATCCATGGCGACTATCATCTCGCCAATGTGATGTTCCGTTATGATGGGCCCGAGCTTGCCGCCATTGTCGATTGGGAGCTGACCACGATTGGTGACCCGCTGCTTGATCTCGGCTGGCTGCTTGCCACCTGGCCGGAAGGGGATGGCCCGGCTGCAGGCGCTGTCGGCGTCCGCCCCTGGGACGGCTTTCCGAGTGCGGATGAACTCGTCGCGCATTACCGCCAGTTCACCACGCGCGATATGAGCCATATCGAATGGTACGGCGTGCTCGCTTGCTACAAGCTCGGCATCATTCTGGAAGGTACATATGCGCGCGCCTGCGAGGGCAAGGCAGCGAAAGAAACCGGCGACATGCTTCACGCAAGCACGGTCGGCCTCTTCAACCGCGCCCTGCGCTGGATCGCCTGACGCAAGACGCATCGCACGAAAAGAAAACAGGAAGCAAAAATGAAAGACACGGATTTTTCGGGCAAGACAGTTCTCGTCGTGGGCGGCTCAAGCGGCATCGGTAATGGCATCGCGCATGCCTTCCGCACACGCGGTGCAGAAGTTCATGTCTGGGGCACGCGCGCCAGCGCGAAGGATTATGAAGGCGTCGACGGGTCAGACATGACCGGCCTTCACTACGCCCATATGGACATCTCCAATTTCGATGCCATCGAAGCCTATGAGCCGCCGTTCAAGAAGCTCGATGTACTGGTGCTGAGCCAGGGCACCGTCATCTACAAGCGCGGCGAGTTCAAGATGGATGGCTTCCAGAAAGTCATGGATGTGAATCTGAACAGCCTCATGGCCTGCGCGATCAAATTCCATGACATGCTCGCCGCCGCGAAAGGCTCACTCATCACGGTAAGCTCCACTGCGGGCTTCCATTCAACGCGCGGTAACCCGGCCTATAACGCATCGAAGACCGGCGCAGTCGGCCTCACCCGCACGCTTGGCGAAGCATGGGCGGGCGATGGCATCCGCGTGAACGGCATCGCGCCGGGCCTCGTGGACACGAAGCTCACCAAAGTGACGACCGAAGACCCGAAGCGTCGCGAAATGGCGATCCGCGGCATTCCCGCCGGGCGTCTCGGCACGCCGGAGGATATGGCGGGCGCGGCGATATTCCTCGCCTCGCCGCTCGCTTCCTACGTTCACGGCCAGACGCTCATCGTCGATGGCGGTCTCATCCTTTCCTGAACTGAAAAGAAAGAACTCCCATGATTTTCGAACATACGGACAAGACGAAGGGCCTGATTGCCCAGCTTCAGGCCTTCATGGATGAACACATCTACCCGAACGAGCAGGAGCATCATGACTGGGTAACGAACCCGGCAAATCTCTGGAAGTATTGGCCCAGGATCGACGAGCTGAAGGAAAAGGCCCGCGAGCAGGGCCTCTGGAATCTGTTCCTGCCGGAAGAATATGGCGAGTACAGCGCCGGGCTCACCAATCTCGAATATGCGCCGCTTGCCGAAATCATGGGTCGTGCGCCCTGGTCGTCGGAAGTCTTCAACTGCGCCGCACCCGACACCGGCAACATGGAAGTGCTGGCAAAGTTCGGCACACGCGAGCAACAGGAAAAGTGGCTGACGCCGCTTCTCAATGGCGAAATCCGGTCCGCCTATCTGATGACGGAGCCGCAGGTTGCCTCGTCGGACGCCACCAATATCGAAACGGAAATCCGCGCCGATGGTGATGACTATGTCATCAATGGCCGTAAATGGTGGATCTCAGGCATCATGGACCCGCGCTGCAAGCTGCTGCTGCTGATGGGCAAGACAAACCCGGATGCACCGCGCCACAGCCAGCAATCCACCATCATCATCCCGCGTGATACGCCGGGTATCCACATCGTCCGCAATCAGGTCGTGTTCGGCTCGTATAACTCGCCGGGCGGTGAAGCCGAACTGCGTCTTGAGAATGTCCGCGTGCCGAAGAGCAACATCATCATGGGCGAAGGCAAGGGCTTCGAGATCGCACAAGGTCGCCTTGGGCCGGGCCGCATCCATCACTGCATGCGCTCCATCGGCCAGGCGCAGCGCGCGCTTGAAATCATGGCACGCCGTGTCGAGAGCCGTGTTGCCTTTGGTCGCAAGCTGTCCGACCAGTCGAGCATCCGCCAGGACATCGCCCGCTCATGGTGCGAGATCGAACAGGCCCGCCTTCTTACGCTGAAGGCCGCTGATGCGATGGACCGTTATGGCAATAAGGAAGCGCGGGATCTGATCGCAGCCATCAAGATCGTTGCGCCGCAAATGGCACAGAATGTGATGGACCGCGCGATTCAGGCACATGGCGGCATGGGCGTCAGCGCCGATACGCCGATTGC
>JBAYOU010000071.1:0-7151 GCA_041678065.1 Parvibaculum sp.
CGCGACAGAAAATGAGAGGCGGGATACGGCAGCATTATGGCCGCCAGGCATCCGCCATATGGCGAGGCAAACTTCGTGGCGCAACAAGCACCATGTCGAAGCGCAGATCAAGATCGGAAAGGGACGGGTTTCGGCCAAGAAAATGCGCCGCTGCGCGCTGAAGCCGTTGCTGCTGACGGGGTGTCAACGCCTCGACCGCCAGGCCACCCGCACCGCGCGCCTTCACCTCCACAAGGGCAAGCACGCGACCGCGCCGCACCACCATGTCGATCTCGCCTGCGGGCGTTTTCAGGCGGCGGGCAAGGATGCGATAGCCCTTGAGCCGCAGCAGGAAAGCGGCAAATCCCTCGGCGCGAAGGCCGAGGCGATAGGCTGTTCGGCCTCTCTGCGCATCTCCCCTTCGCGACCGCATCGCCTGCCTCGCCCTCTTTATTTCGCGCCGGAGAGTTCAAGTGCACGCGCATAGATTTCGCGGCGCGGCAGGCCGGTGATCGAGACGACTTCCGCCACCGCATCTTTCAGCGTGGTGCGGGCAAGCGCATTCTCGATCATCGCGTCAATCTCATGGGCGCAAAGCGGTGCGCGTTTTTCGGGCGGGCCGACCACCACAACGATCTCGCCTTTCGGGGCGCCTGCTTCTTCGTAATGGGTTGCAAGCTCCGAGAGGGAACCCCGCCGCACTTCCTCAAACCGCTTGGTCAGTTCGCGTGCGACGGCGGCTGGACGGTCGCCCAATGCGCCTGCCATATCGCCGAGCGAAGCAGCAAGGCGGTTCGCGCTTTCAAGAAAGACGAGCGTTGCGGGGATGCTGGCGAGTTCAGCAAATTCCTTCCGCCGCCCTTCCTGCTTTGCGGGCGCGAAACCTGCGAAGAAAAAGCGGTCTGTCGGCAGTGCTGCCAGTGTCAGCGCGGCGAGCACAGAGGAGGCGCCCGGCAGCGTCGTCACATAATGCCCTGCTGCGACCGCTTCCTGCACGAGCTTCAACCCGGGATCGGAGACAAGCGGCGTGCCTGCATCAGAGACCAGCACGATCACTTCGCCCGCCTCCAGCCGCTTCAGGATGCGCGGGCGCATTTCTGCGGCGTTGTGGTCGTGATAGGGCGCGGTTTTCGCTGAAATATTGTGGATCGCGAGCAGTTTTGCCGTCACCCGCGTATCCTCGCAGAGAAGCAGGTCGCACCGCGCCATCAGATCGAGCGCACGGGCGGTTATATCGGCAGCATTGCCGATGGGCGTGGCGGTGACATAAAGGCCGGGCGCGGGCCGTGCGGACGTGACGGGTTTTTCCATGAGCGGACCTTGGCTCCCGGCGGGCTGATTTGCAATCGGCTTCGCAAATCACGGGCTTTGTATCGACAGGGGGCAAGCCATTGGTTTACTTGGCGGGAAGCCGCGATTAGGCTCCGCAAAAGGTGCTTTGCGCCTCTTTTATTGCGTCTCGACCAAGCAGGATAAATTCCGGTGACAAAGCCCGCCCTCACTGCCCGCCTCGCTTCCTTCACGGCATTGAGGACCGCTGCCCTTGCCGGTCTGGTGCTTCTCGTCGCCGCCTGCTCTCCGACAACGACCCGACCCACCCCCGCGCCGCCGCCGCAGGTGACACCACCCCCAAAGGTGGAGGTGACGCCACCACCGGCCCCGCAGACTTATCAGCGCGACCCTTCCCGCTTCCTCCGGCCCGCCTTCATGCAAGGTCAGGAGCCGGTGCGTGTGGCGCTGCTGCTTCCCTTCAATTCACCGCGCGAGAATGTGCGCAGCCTCGCCAATGCGCTCTACAACACCGCGCAGCTCGCTCTTTTCGAGTTTGATGCGCCGAATGTGCTGCTGATCGCAAAGCCCACAGGCGGCACGGCGGCAGGCGCGCGGCAGGCTGCGAAGGAAGTTCTCGATGCCGGTGCCGAAATCGTGCTCGGACCGCTTTTCGCGGAAGAAGTGATGGCCGTGGCGCCGCTTGCACGCGAGGCCAATGTGCAGGTCGTCGCCTTCTCTTCCGACAGTTCGGTGGGCGGCAATGGCGTGCATCTCCTCTCCTTCCCGCTGGATGAGGAAGTGGAGCGCATTGTCGATTATGCGACACTGCAAGGTCTCACACGCTTTGCCGCGCTTTATCCGCAAGGAAGCTATGGCCAGCGTGTGCGCGCGGCCTTTGAACGTGCCGTTTCACAGCGCGCGGGCACCATTGTCGCCTCAACGAATTACCCTTCCGATCCGCAAGCCATGTATGACCCGGCAAAGCGCATTGCGGGTGCCTATGGCGGCGGCAATTACACCGCTCTTTTCCTGCCCGAAGGCGGACAGGGCGTGAAAGCCATTGCGCCGCTTCTGCCCTATTACGATGTCGATCCGCGCGAGGTGAAGTTTCTCGGCACAGGCGCATGGGATGATGCGTCGCTGACACGCGAGCCGCCGCTCCATGGCGGCTGGTATCCCGCGCCGCCGCCTGCGGGCTATCAGCAATTCGTGGCGCGCTATCAGCGGGCCTATGGCTCGACGCCGCCGCGCATCGCAAGCCTTGGTTATGATGCGGTGAGCCTTGCGGTTGCCCTTTCAGGCCTGCCTGCGGGTGAACGCTACACCATGCAGACACTGACCAATGAAGACGGCTTTGCCGGTGTGGACGGGATTTTCCGCTTCAACCCGGATGGCAGCACGGATCGCGGGCTTGCCGTTCTGGAAATCCGGCCGACAGGCGCGGTCGTGATCGATCCGGCACCGGAGAGTTTCAACCCGCGTCTCTTCTGATTTCAGCTTGTTTCTTCAGGCGAGAAGCCGCGCCAGCAGCGCATCAAGGACGAGGCGCCCCTGCGGCGTTGCGCGGAGAATGTCGCCTTCCTGCGCGAGAAGCCCATCCTCCACCAGTACATTGATCCGCGCAGGAGAAAGCGCCGCGCCGGAAAGCCTTGCATGGCGGGTGAGCGACACGCCTTCCGAAAGGCGCAAGCCCATCATCATCATTTCGTCGCCCTGCTCGCCCGGCGTGATTTCTTCGAAATCCGAAACGCCGTTGCCGCCTGCCTCCACCGCATCAATCCATGCGCCGGGCAGGCGATGCGTCGCGGTGGCGAGGCGGCTCCCGTCCACGCTCACCCGTCCATGCGCGCCGGGGCCGACGCCCGCATAATCGCCATAGCGCCAATAGACGAGATTGTGACGCGACGCCGCCCCTTCCTTTGCATAGTTCGATACTTCGTAGGCGGATAATCCGGCCTCCGCACAAATCTCGCCCGTCAGCTGGTAGAGTTCTGCCGCCGCTTCATCATCCGGCAGGGTGAAGGTGCCTTTTTCGTAGAGCCGGGCAAAGGCCGTGCCCGCTTCAATGGTGAGTTGGTAAAGCGAAAGGTGATCCGCCGCATGGGCAATCGCGGCGCGCAATTCGCGCTCCCATGTCTCGCGCGTCTGGCCGGGCCTTGCATAGATGAGATCGAAAGAAAGGCGCGGGAAGGTTTCACGCGCCAGCGCAATCGCGGCAAGCGCTTCCTCTGCTGTATGGAGACGGCCGAGGAATTTCAGTTCCGCATCGTCAAGCGATTGCACGCCGAGCGAGAGGCGGTTCACGCCTGCTGCGCGATAGCCGCGAAACCGTTCTGCTTCAACGCTGGTCGGATTTGCTTCCAGCGTGATATCCGCCCCCTCCTCCATCGACCAGAGCGAGGCGATTTCCTGAAGCACCGTATCGACCGTTTGCGGCAGCATCAGCGATGGTGTGCCGCCGCCGAAAAAGACAGAGCGCACGCGGCGCGGGCCTGTGAGATCGCGCATATGGCGCAGTTCGCGTGTGAGCGCACGGCCCCAACGCACCTGATCCACATTCGCGGTGACATGCGAATTGAAATCGCAATAGGGGCATTTCGACTGGCAGAAAGGCCAGTGGACATAGACAGCGAAGCCGCCTTCCGTTTCCGGCGGCGCAATCGATGAGGCGGCTTTATTTGCCGAAACAAGCATCGACTAGCTGCCGGAACGCATCTGCGCGATGCGACATGCCATGCTTGGCCTGTGCCTCCATCTCGCCGAAGGTGAGTGCATGGCCATCCGGAATGAAGATCGGATCATATCCGAAGCCGTTTTCGCCACGCGGCGGCCAGGTCAGTTCGCCATCGACACGGCCTTCGAAATATTCGATGTGACCATCCGGCCATGCGAGGGCGAGGCCACAGATGAACCAGGCGCTTGTGTCGCTCAGACCCGCCTCGATCATGCCGCGCCGCAGCTTCTCAAGAGCAAAATCAAAATCCCGTGTCGGGCCCGCCCAGCGCGCGGAGTGAATGCCCGGCGCACCATTAAGCGCGGTGACGCAAAGGCCGGAATCATCGGCGAGTGCAGGCAGGCCCGATGCCTGCGCCGCAGCAAGTGCTTTCAGCTCCGCATTGGCGCGGAAACTGTCGCCCGTCTCTTCCGGTTCGGCAAGATCAAGGTCGCCCGCCGATACGACTTCCAGCTTGAAAGGCGCAAGCAGCTGCGCAATCTCGCGCACCTTGCCCGGATTATGGCTGGCAACAACGAGTTTTCCTTCCTCAAGACGGCGCGTCATTTCGTGATGGCCTCCTTTTGCAGGCGAACGAGATCGGCGACACTTGCCTTGGCGAGGCCGAGCAGGGTGAGGAATTCTTCTTCCGAGAAAGGATCGCCTTCCGCCGTGCCCTGAATTTCGCAGATACCGCCCTTGCCGGTGATGACGAAATTTGCATCCGTGTCGGCGGTGGAATCTTCTGCATAATCAAGGTCGGTAACAGCGACACCCTTATAGATGCCGCAGGAGATCGCCGCGACGTGATCCTTGAGAACCGGCGCGGAAATCATGGAACGCGCACGCATCCATTCAATGCTGAGATGGAGCGCGATCCACGCCCCCGTGATAGAGGCTGTACGGGTGCCACCATCTGCCTGCAGCACGTCGCAATCGACGCTGATCTGCCGCTCGCCGAGCGCCCGCAGATCGACCACGCTGCGCAGCGACCGACCGATCAGGCGCTGGATTTCCTGTGTGCGGCCCGACTGCTTCCCCGACGAGGCTTCGCGGCGCATACGCTCATGGGTGGAGCGCGGCAGCATGCCGTATTCGGCAGTCACCCAGCCCTGCCCACCGCCCTTCAGCCATGGCGGCACGCGGTCTTCAAGGCTCGCCGTGCAGAGAACATGGGTGTCCCCAAACCGCACGAGGCACGAGCCTTCGGCATGTTTGGCCACGCCAAGCTCAAAGCTGACGGCGCGCATTTCATTCGGCTGGCGGCCGGAAGGACGCATATCTGGTTCCAGTGCTGTCTGATCAATGTCACTGCGGGCCTTGTTACATGGCCGGGGCCGCGGCGTAAAGAAGGGGGCATAAGGGTGCGGCGCTTGACTCGGCTCCCTTTTGTTCCCATCTGGCCAGTCGGGCCGGCTCTCGGCTATTCTGCCCCACGCGGCATTTCCAGTTACTGGTCCAGTTACTGGTCCAGTTGCTGGAATCCGCGCTAAATTATTGGTCTGTTTCAGTAACTTGCAGGCTTACCGGAGGTAATGCGGCGATGATCGGCGTTATGGATCTCAATGAGCGTTCGCGCGAGATCCTGCGCCGCGTGGTCGAGACCTATCTCGAAACCGGCGAGCCGGTTGGCTCGCGTGTCCTCTCGCGCCAGCTTCCGCTTGGCCTTTCCGCCGCCTCGATCCGCAATGTCATGTCGGATCTGGAGGCTTTGGGTCTCATCTTTTCTCCCCATACCAGCGCCGGGCGCATGCCGACAGAGGCGGGACTCCGCCTTTTTGTGGATGGTCTGCTCGAAATTGGCGACATTTCTGACGAAGAGCGCAATTCGATCGAGCGGCAGGTCGCCGGTTCCCATAAAAGCGTGGATGATGTACTGGACGAGGCGTCAAAACTTCTTTCCGGCCTCAGCCATGCGGCGGGTTTCGTCGTTGCCCCCACCTATGATGCGGCACTGAAACACATCGAATTTGTACCCATCGATGCGGGCCGCGCCCTTGTCGTGATCGTGTCGGAGGGCAGCGCGGTCGAAAACCGTGTCATCGATATTCCCAAGGGCCTCACCCCTTCCGCCCTTGCCGAGGCGACGAATTATGTGAATGCGCAATTACGCGGTCGCACGCTGGAAGAGGCGAAGGCCCATATTGCGCGCGAACTAGAGACGCAGAAGGCCGAACTCAATGCGCTTACCGCGAAGGTGATCGAGGCGGGACTTGCCACCTGGTCAGGCTCGAACTCGAGCTCCGACCCGCTGGCGAAATCGCTCATCGTGCGGGGCCGCTCGCGGCTTCTGGAAGATGTTCACGCAGTGGAAGATCTGGAGCGCATCCGCCTTCTTTTCGACGATCTGGAGAATAAGCGCGATCTCGTTCAGCTTCTCGGCCTTGCGGAAGAGGCGGATGGCGTCCGCATCTTCATCGGATCGGAGAACAAGCTTTTCTCGCTCTCCGGCTCCTCGCTGATTGTGAGCCCCTATACGGATACACAGCAGCGCGTGGTGGGTGTGCTTGGCGTGATTGGCCCGACCCGCCTCAACTATGCGCGCGTGATCCCCATGGTGGATTACACGGCGAAACTGGTGGGTAGGCTCATCAATTAGGTTTCAGCAACAAGCCTGAAAGGGCGCGCGCATGAGGCGCCCTGCCCCGTTGACATATCGGGCTGCGGCGCGCACATGGACCCTGCCGACAGGCTGATCAATGAAGCGGCAGGCGCGCAAAGAGAACCGGGAAAGTAAAATGACCGACGAGAACAAGACACCCGAAACCGAAGCGCCGGAAGGCGCGGAATCCACAGCGCAGACGTTGAATGAGGAACCCGCCGCACAGGGCGAGGCCGCAGAAGCGCCTGAGGTGGATGTTGCCGCTCTTCAGGCTGAAAATGCCGATCTCCGCGACCGCCTGCTGCGCGCTGCCGCCGAGATGGAGAATACGCGCAAGCGCGCCGAGCGCGACAAGCAGGATGCGTCGCGCTATGCGACTGCGGGCTTTGCGCGGGACATGCTCGAAGTGGCCGACAATCTTCGTCGCGCGCTTGCTGCCCTCAAGGAAGAAGAACGCGAAGCGGCGAGCGAAAGCCTCAAGGGCATGGTCGAGGGTGTGGAAGTGACAGAGCGCCAGCTCCTCGCCATTTTCGAGCGCCACGGCATTCGCGAGATCACGCCGAAGCCGGGCGAGCGCTTCGACCC
>JBAYOU010000072.1:0-7099 GCA_041678065.1 Parvibaculum sp.
AACGCGTGTGACGACAGCGTTACCCTTCGTGGTCACGCCAGCGCGTTCTGCATCGAAGTTCACATAGTTGAGGCCGACACGCAGATACTCATTCACATACCAGTTGAGGGCACCGGCATAATTATCCTGCGAGCCACCGAGCACCACGCCATCATTGAGATCGATGGTGCTGAAGCGTGCCGCGATTTCCCACGCACCCGCGCCGCCATTTGACAGTGAGAAGGGGTTGGCAGGTTTCACGCGGGAGAAGATGCCATTGCGGTAGTTGCGGCTTTCACCTGTGAGCACATAGCCAAGCTGCACATAGCCGCCATCGAAATCGAGGCTGCCGAGGCCACCCGTCTGGTCAACCGACGCGGTGAGATATTCCGCCTGCGCATGGAGCGGACCCCAGACGCCACCAAGTTCCGCGCCATAGGAGGTGTAGGTGTCGGCAACGAGGTTGCCGGTGGAGACGAAACGCTGGCTATCCACGGTTGATACTTCAGGACCGGACTGAAAATTGACGTTGCCACCGCCCGCTGTCTGTCCGCCGGCATCACGCCAATAACCGGAGGCACCGAGGTGGAGCACCTTGCCCTTTTCCTGGATGGGTGCCCAAGTGGCGCGACCATGTACACCCCAGCCTTCGTCCTGTGCGGTACCTGCGGCCCGTTCCGTAGCGAAGTTGGCCCCGAAGATACCTGTGGTGACGGTGTAGTTTTCGCCGGCATGGCTGACCGAGACACCGGCTTTGAGGTCGCCGCCTGCGGTTATGCGATGGTTGAAAGCATCCACTGCGGCCGGACGTTCCGCGAAGACAAGATCGGTCGAGCCCGTAAGCTGCTCAAGCGAGTTCGGCGTTTTGTGTTGACCGACCGTGATGCGGGCGCCCTCAATGCCGGTATAGGCAACATAGGCATCCTTGACGTCGATTTCCTGGTTGTTGTTCGAACGGCCCGCCTTGGCGAAGTCCGCTTCGAGGCGATAGAGGAAGTCGTTGGCGAACTTGCCATCGACGCCGATGCGGGCGCGGCGGAGTTCCGTACCGTCATTGAGATCGACGGGATTGTTGCCGCCATCCTTGTCATAGAAGGCTGCATCCGCCTCGATGCGGCCGCGCACCTTGAAGGACCAGCTTCCGTCTGCCGCTTCAAAGGCGGGACCGCCCTTGAAGACGACATTGGACTCAGCAGCTGCGGGTTTTGCAGCAATGTTTGCCTGTTCCCGCTTGACGGCATCGAGTTCGCGCTGCAGTTCGAGGATGGTGGCCTCGAGCTTCTGCACCCGTGCATCGATCGGCTGGCCCGCGAGGGCCGGCCCCGTGAGCACGGCGCCGATCAGCGCCGTGCTCAGGAAAAGGGCGGACTTGAAAGTCTTGGTAGTGTTGCTTTTCTGAATATTCATCTGGGTTGCCCCCGAAAGTCGCAGCTACTGAAAAATCTGCGTGGTTGAGATGAGCCTGGCTTAGCGGCCGGGCTGGTAGATCTGGTCGAATACCCCCCCGTCGCCGAAATGTTCCGGCTGTGCCTTCACCCAGCCACCGAACTTCTCGTCGATGGTGAAGAGCTTCACGTCCACGAAACGCGCTGTGTCTTCTTTTGCAGCGTGTTCGGGATGACGCGGGCGGTAGTAGTGCTTCGCGGCAAGGCGCTGACCTTCAGCCGAGTAGAGATAATTGAGATAAGCTTCGGCAACCTTGCGGGTACCCCTCCGGTCGGCATTCTTATCGACCACGGTCACGGGCGGTTCGGCGAGAATGGAGATGGAGGGAACGACGATCTCGAACTGACCGGGGAATTCAGCCTGAGCGAGGAAAGCTTCGTTTTCCCAAGAGATGAAGACATCGCCGATGCCACGCTGCACAAAGGTGGTGGTGGAGCCACGGGCGCCCGTGTCGAGTACCGGCACGTTCTTGTAGATCTTGCCGACAAATTCCCGCGCCTTGGCGTCGTCATTACCGTAATTTTCAAGCGCATAGGCATAGGCGGCGAGATAGTTCCAGCGCGCGCCACCGGAGGTTTTCGGGTTCGGCGTGATGACCTGGATGCCCGGCTTTGCGAGGTCGTCCCAGTCCTTGATCTGCTTCGGGTTACCCTTGCGAACGAGCAGGACGATGGTCGAGGTATAGGGCGAGGAATTGTCGGCGAGGCGGCTCTGCCAGTCTTCGGGCAGGAGGCCTGCTTTCGCGATTT
Organism: Parvibaculum sp.; assembly: GCA_041678065.1. GTDB lineage: Bacteria > Pseudomonadota > Alphaproteobacteria > Parvibaculales > Parvibaculaceae > Parvibaculum. The sequence continues at coordinate 2,175 of JBAYOU010000072.1, forward strand.
CATCGATGTCGCCGGCAAGGGCGAGCGTGACGACATCTGCCTGCAACCCGTCCACTACGGCGCGGGCCTGCTTGCCGGAGCCGCCATGGGATTGTTCGAAGGTCACGGTCTCGCCGGTTTCCTTTTTCCAGTGCTCGGCGAAGGCGGCGTTATATTCCCGGTAAAATTCGCGGGTCGGATCATAAGAAACATTGACGATATTGGTCTGGGCATGGACCTCGAAGGCCGTGCCGAGAAGGAGGGCAAGTCCGCCAAGAAGAAGGGCAGAGCGCCGGGTCAAATTGGTGAAGCTCATGTCAGTCTCCGTATATGTCGATCAAATCAGTAGTGATTAGCCGCAAAATTTTTTCGGCTCAGAGCCCGGTCGCCGCTTGAATAGAAGCCGCTTCCGGCCCGATGGCGTCGGACAGTGTCATCCCATCAAGGATTGCTGCCGCCGCGTCCCGGACTTCCCGCATCGTCCGACGGACGGCGCAGGCCTTTTCGTCCCGGCAGTCGGCACAACGCCGATAACCGGTGAGGCTCGCACAGGGAATGGGCGCAAGCGGCCCGTCCATGATGCGAATGATCTGGCCGAAGGTAATTGCATCGGCCGGCTTCGCGAGTGCATATCCGCCCAGCTTGCCGCGCTGGCTGCGGACGAACCCATTTTTGCGCAGGTCGAGCAAAATCAGCTCCAGAAACTTCCGGGGCACGTTGTGCTTCTCCGCTATGTCCGCTGCCTGGAGCAATTCGCCGTTTCTCTCGGCTGCCAGTGCGATCATGGCCTTCAGCGCGTATTTGGCTTTCTGTGACAACATTTCTCTATCTATTGAGTAGGGTATCCACGAACGAATTTCCGCGTCAACAGGATTTTCACAACAAATTTTGTTTGTGAATTGTAATGACATAATTATATTGTGTAATATGAAAGGAGGGGGGACTGGAGAAATCGTGAGGATTCCTGCGGGCTTATGGGGGCGAGGCGCCGACCCCGGACGCAGAGAGGGCGGACCTTGAGAAGATCCGCCCCGATCTGGCGACAAAATTTTTCGAAAAACTTTTCTGCTTATTCACCGGGCAGGGCGCAAATCTTCGGCTCGCGGCAGCTCACACTTTCCACATTCTCGCCATTGGCAAGGGCGCGGAACCAGTCCGCCGTCCTCACGCCTTCTTCCTCGAATGTGTAGAACCAGGGATACCGGAGCAGCGTATGTGCCGTGCCGCGCGCCGTGTAGCTCTGGAAGCCCGGTATCGCGTCGGCGAGTTCGTCGCGGTTTTTCTGGAGCAGAGAGTAGAGCGGCGTTTCATTGCCGAGAAGCCGTAGAAACATTTCCTGCACGCTGTCATAGGCGGTGTCGAATTCGGTGACGCGCATAGTCGGTGCATGGGCTGCGGCGGCGCGGTCAATGTCTTCAAAGGTTGCGGTTTCGCGGGTGATTGCCGCCGTCCATTCCGGCGCATCGTCCCAGAAGCCCCAATTCTCAATCAGCCCCGAGACTTTTTCATCGCGGTAGCCGCCTGCACCATCTGCCAGTGCAATGACCTCAACTGACGGATAGTGATGTGCAACTTCCGCCGCATAGAGAGGGGCTGCAACGGCTCCCGCACTTGAGCCCGCAACGATGATGCGCTGAGGCGTTTTCACATTGTCATAGACCCAGGCGAGCACGGCCTCGACATTGGTGCGCCCGCGATGGCGGATTGTGAGGTCGCGGCCAGCGGAAGTCTTGTAGGTCACATCGCGATTGCCGATATGCACGTCGCCCGTGCAGTAGGGTGCATAGACATGGGTCCAGGACGAGACGGGGTTTTCCGGATGGGCGAGATCGAAGACGCCCTTCTGCCCGTGCGGGTTATTCGAGGGAACATCCGCAAAAGGAACATAAGCAGAAGGTTCACTCTCGGGCATGCAGAGATCACCCGTCCAGCAGGCACCACCGCCATTCAGAAACAGAAGCAGCTTTTCTGCGTCCGCGCCATTACCTGGCTTCACATGGAAGCTGTAGGGCGTACCGGTGGCGCAGGATGTTTCGCCGCCGGGTTCGATGGTCGTCCAGCTGCTCTCCGCCGCGCCTGCATCCGTTCCGGTAAGCGCGAGGCTGATGGCGATGGCGATGGCGGCAAGTGCAATGAAAAATCTCATAGCGTATTCCCCTGGGCGGTCTCTTTACGGGCCGGATTATGTGAACGAGTCTACATGGCGGTGCTCTTTGCTGCCAAGGTGAAGGTTTTCTGTGCGTTCCGCCTTTCATCCATGGGCCTAACCCGTCACGGTGGAGGGGGGGCATTGACGGAACCTTGCCCATGTATCTGCTGCTTCTTCTCGTTCTCGCCGTCACGGTACTGTTGCCGTTTTTCTACATCTGGCGGATATTCCGGCTGGATGAACCTTCCTTCGGTGGTTGGCTCATTTCCATTCTGGAAATAGCTGTGGTGCTGGCGCTGGTTGTGCTTGTCGGGCGGTGGGATATCGCGGGCGTTCACACCTTCTATGCGCTTGCTTTGCTGTTTGCCTTCGCTGCTATGGTTTCGTTCCTTCGTCATGCGCGGCGTCCTTGGCGTGCGAATCCATGTCCGCCGTTCTGGAAGGCGCGGCGTATGGCCCTCATCACCATTGGCGTGTTTGCGGGCGTCCTCGTCTGGATTGGTGCGGGATTGGTTTCAGGTCCGCTGCCCCGCGCGCTTGGCTTTCCGCTTGAAGGCGGGCCGTTCATTGTGGGGCAGGGTGGAAACCACTCCCTTCTCAACCATCACCACGGCCACAGGGAGCAGCATTATGCGGCAGATATTGTTGCGCTTGGTCCGGCGGGCTTTCGTGCATCAGGTATCCTGCCGGAAGAGGTGACGAGCTACGCGGTTTTCGGGGCGCGTGTGGTCAGCCCGTGCGAAGGCAGGGTGGTCGCCGCCGAGGACGGCCTGCCTGATCTGGTTCCGCCACAGATGGACGCGGGAAATCCACCCGGCAATCACGTCATCATTGCGTGTGACGGACTCCGGATCATGCTTGCGCACCTGAAAAAGGACAGCATCACCGTGGTGGAAGGCGAGCGACTCGCCAAGGGTGATTTCATCGCCCGCGTTGGCAATTCAGGCAATACGAGCGAGCCGCATCTTCATGTCCATGCCTATGATCCTGAAACGGGAGAAGCTGTGCCGATTGCCTTTAATGGCGTGGTTCCGATCCGAAACCGGATCTATTCCCGGCCTTCTGTCGATCCCTGAGAGCCGCCTGGCATGGCGCTTCACACAGAAGAGTGGCATCCTGCACCCTTGGGAAGCGAAGCAGGAGGGGAGGCGCAGATGAAAATCGGGGACAGCAAGCCCGCTCGTCCGGCTGCGGCCATCTCTTCGCGGGAGCGGATGTCGGGTCAGACGCGAGAGATCGCCACAGGTCGCCGCGTGTCCGACAGCGCCAGCATCATGGGTATTCCCGAAGAAGAACTGACGCCGCGTGTGCGCGGTGCGTTGATGCAGCTCATGGGCGAAGTTGCAGCCCTTCGCCGCGACATGGCCGCCCTGCAGGAGCGGCTTCGCGAGAGCGAGGAACTGGCCGACCGTGATCCACTGATCCCTGTGCTCAACCGGCGAGCCTTTGTGCGCGAGCTTTCCCGCGTTGCTTCCTATGCGCGACGCTATGACGAACCGGCGGGGCTTGTTTATTTCGATCTCGACAATTTCAAGCAGGTGAATGACACGCATGGCCACGCGGCGGGCGATGCGGTGCTGCATCATCTGGTGGAGGTCATTCTCGCCAATGTGCGCGAGACAGACATTCTTGGTCGGCTAGGTGGCGATGAACTTGGTCTCATTCTAGCGCGTGCCGATGAGAAGACGGCGAACGCAAAGGCGCTTGCCTTGGCTGAAACGGTGCGAGCGATGCCGCTTCGCCTTGATGAGGTTGAGATACCACTTTCAATTTCAGTGGGAGCTATCTCCTTCACCGGCGATGACGGGCCGGATGATGCGCTCGCCCGCGCGGACCGCGCCATGTATGAGGCGAAGCGTAAAGGCGCGTAAGCCATTACCGTTCAGGCGATGATGTCGGGCAGCAGAATGTCTTCGATTTCCTGAATGCGGTCGCGAAGCTGCAGCTTCTTCTTTTTCAGCCGCTTGATCTGAAGCTGGTCGAGATTGGGAAGGGCTTCGAGCGCATAGATTGCGCTGTCGAGGTCGCGATGTTCCTCTCTCAGCGCGGCGAGCGTTGCCTTCAGATCCTGTTCTTCCTGCTCCGTCATCTCCACCCGCCTGCCGGGGCATTGTCTATCCCTGCCCGGAACGGTTTTAACGCGGGCCGCGCGGATGAGACAAGCGGGAAGCGCGGGTGGATGTGCCGGCTCTAATCGCGGCGGACAGGGCTGCGTCGCCCGTCTGTCAGGTCTTCGCCCCAGCGCTTTGTCACGTCAATGTCGAGATCGAAAAGATCAAGCGCGCGTGCGGCCGTCTGAGTGACGAGTTCGTCAATGGTGGCGGGCCTTGCATAAAGGCCCGGCACGGGCGGCGCGATGATGGCACCCATTTCGGAAAGCTGCGTCATGGTGCGCAGATGCCCCGTATGGAGCGGGGTTTCGCGCACCATCAGTACGAGGCGGCGACGTTCCTTCAGCACCACATCCGCCGCGCGGGTGAGAAGAGAGGAGGTCACGCCTGTCGCAATTTCGGACATAGTGCGGATAGAGCAGGGGGCGACGATCATGCCGAGCGTGCGGAATGAACCGCTCGCGATGCCCGCACCAATATCTTCGATCCGGTAGCGCGTGTGTGCGAGGGCGTCCACGTCTCGTGCCTTGAGGCCCGTTTCATAACCGAGCGTCATCTCGGCTGCTTTGGTCATCACGAGATGGGTTTCGATGCTTGCTTCTTTCAGAAGCTCAAGCAGGCGCACCCCATAGGCGACGCCCGAGGCGCCCGAAATGCCCACAATGAGACGGAGGTTCTGGGAAGAA
>JBAYOU010000073.1:0-7044 GCA_041678065.1 Parvibaculum sp.
CGCTTCATGCCGCCCGAAAGTTCCATCACGCGGTTGTCGCGTTTCTCCCAGAGGGAAAGGTCGCGCAGTACTTTTTCGATATGGGCAGGGTTTGGCGGCTGGCCGAAAAGCCCCCGGCTGAATGTCACCGTGTCGAGCACGCTTTCAAAGGATTCGACGGTCAGTTCCTGCGGCACGAGGCCGATCAGCGAGCGAGCCGCGCGGAAATTGCGAATGATGTCGTGTCCGCTCACGCGCACCGTGCCGGAAGACGGATTGACGATGCCGCAGACAATGCTGATGAGCGTCGTCTTGCCCGCGCCATTCGGACCGAGCAGCGCGAAGATTTCGCCGGGATGAATATCGAGATCGACGCCCTTCAATGCCTGAAAGCCGTCCGGATAGACCTTGGCGAGATTGCGAATCTCGATAGCGGGGAGCGGTGCATGCATGAGCGGGAACTGCCAGGAAATGAAGGTGGGTAAGGCCGCGGAGCTTTGCCCATATAGGGGCACGGGCGCGCAATTTACACCCCGAGATGCGCTCTCCGCTGCAGAAAATTAACCCTAGGCGTATAAGTTTTACGCCTTGTGTTGCCTCGCATTGCGATCCGCGCTGCCTCTCCGTAACAATGGCAAGCGATCGGGTGAGGGTGGTCCGTTCAAGGAGCAGACCAGTGAAATCGCGGATTCTCATATACGGCGTGGATGGCTTCACGGGCGCACTCGCCTCGCGGGCAGCAGCGCGACGCGGCATCTCCCATGTCGCAGGCGGCCGCAATATTGCTGGTGTCGCGCAGCATGCGGCTGCAATTTCCAAAGAAACTAAAACCACGCTTGCCGAGCCGCGCACCTTCACGCTCGCCGACAAGAAACGAATCTCCACCGCGCTGGACGATATTGCCGTGGTGGTGAACGCCGCGCCGCTGGAAGACACGGCGATGCTTTTGCTGATCGATGCCTGCATCGAGACGGGCACACATTATATTGACCTGACGAGCGATCGCGCGCAGATAGCCTCCATTGCCACTCATGACGAGACGGCGCGTAGCGCGGGGATCGTGGTGATGGCGGGCGCGGGCTTCGATTTTGCCGCCATTGATGCGCTCGCCGAGCGCCTTGCACAAATTCTGCGCGGCGCGCGCGCTGTCACCATCGCCGTGAAGCGCGGTGCGCCGACGCTTGACGAAGCCCGGCATCTCGTTGCCGCACTTACGAGAGAAGGCGCGACGGTGAAGAACGGGCAGTTCGTTCCCGCCCGGCCCGGTGAAAAAAGCCTGGAGGTGGATTTCGGTGAAGGCCCTGAGACTGCTCATCTCGCACCCTGGCGGGGGGAGGTTGTGGCCACCCGACATCGCGGCGCCTATTCTACCATTGAAAGCTATGAGGTGCTGCCCGCGCGCGCGATCCGGGTGCTGGAAAAGCGTGGGCTCGGGGCGAAGCTTTTTGCGCGCGGTTGGGGCGTAAAGCGTCTGGAAAGGAAGCTCTCCCAAGGGCGGCTTTCTCCGACAGCGGCGCAGCTTAAAAAGGAGCGCGCCTATGTCTGGGCTGAAGCGTGCACCCCGGACGGGGTGAAGTGCCGCGCGCGACTCGAAACGCCGCATGCCCATCTATATTCAGCCGAGGCAGCGGTTGTGCTCGCGCGCGCTGCGATTACAGGTCATGCGAAGCCGGGTTTCCAGCTTCCCTTCGCCGTAGCGGGCGCGGCGCTCATAGACGATATACCGGGCGTCATCTGGCGTGAGATTGCGGAGGCGGAAGATGTGCTCGCGCCCGATCCTGCGCCTGCTTTGCCGCCGGATGCAGGAGCGAGGATTGCCGTGAGAAGTAGCGCCTAGCGCTTTTCGCCGCTCGTCCAGCGGTCCCGGAGGGCATCCACACACTCACGCCCGCCCATCTGGCTTGTCACCAACCGCATGGAGCTTTCCATGCTGGAGGGCACATCATCGGGGTCATTGCCAACCAACTCGGCCAGCGGCCCGTAAGCCTCATGCGCCATTTCCTTGGCGAGCATCCGGCAGGGGTCAACCTCGCCATACCAGATAACGGGAAAAGCAATCACCGCGACAATGGCAATGACGATCAGTCCGAGGATGAGGCGCATGAATGCTCCTGTCTGATTATTGTGGTCCGGTGCCCCGGCCACTCATATCCGGCATACCCATCGAGCCGCCGCTTTCTCGGATGCGGCAGGCCGAGTAGCCGGACTTCCACCCCGCATTATAAGCCGCGTCACCACGGAAGGCTTCCTCGTTGCGGGTAATGGTGGAGGGATCGCCCGGTACCTGCGACGTGGCGCTCCAGCAACCATCGGAATAGCCCGCTTTGTAGTTTGGCTTGTCCGCATGTTCGCTGCGGCCAAGCCCACAGGCGGCAAGCGGAAGCAGCAGGCTCAAAAAAACGACAAGGCGAAGGCGCGGCATGGGCAGGGGCTCCGTTCTGCCCGGATGGGCTTTGCGAGAATAAGCCATGATCGCCCGTCGGCAAATGGTTCATGCTTTACGGGACGTTAACGCGCAGATGTTGAGATGGGCGCTCCGGCAGCAGGCCGGCGTCACGGGGCTTTGCGCATGGCGCTTGAACGACAGATCAAGGCAGCATCTTCTGATGAACCGTCCCGCATGCGGGACGCGGCGCTGCGCCGTCTTTGCGATCTTGCGTTGTTACCGGCATCGCTCACCTCGCCGCAAGAGCGCAGCATTCTGGATACCGTGCTTGCCGGGCTGACACCGCGCCTCGATGAAGCGGCGCGCCAACGCCTCGCAGATCGTCTCGCCGCACAAGTAGAAGGTCCGCGTGAACTCGCGCTTGCACTTGCGCTCGACAAGCCCGCAATCGCCTGCCCGGTACTCACTGAAAGCACGTTGCTGAAAGAGGGTGATCTTGTGCATGTGGCGCGCGAAGGCACTCGCGAACACAGGGCGCTTCTGGCGTCGCGGCGTAACCTTGCGAGCGCGGTTGCAGATGTGCTGGTCGAGCTTGGTGAAACACCGATCCTTGTGACGCTCCTTGAAAACGGCACGGCGGAACTGTCTCATCGCGCCATCGAAACGCTGGCGCGCCGCAGTGCCGCCGAGCCGGAGTTTCAGGCGCCGCTCCTTGCGCGCCCCGAACTGACACTCCGCCTTGCGCATCTCATTTTCTGGTGGGTGCCGTCCTCCCTGCGGCTGGAGATTCTGAACCGTTTCACGGTTGAACGGAAGAGTATCCATGAGGCGATGGAGGATGTGCTGGCGGATACGTTAGAGGACGGGCCGCTTGATTTCGCGCTATCCGTCTTGCGTCGCCCGAAGCCTATTGAGAAGTCGCGTCTTGCATGGCTGTTCGGTAGTGATGCGGCCGGGTTGGTGGACGGTCTCGCGGCCGCGGCAGGTATTCGCAGCGAGACGATGTTCCGTATTCTGAGCGATCATGGCGGCGAACCGCTATCCATTTTCGCCAAGGCCACCGGCATGAACCGAAAGGAGTTCGGTGATCTGATCGTTGCCGCTGTTGATATGCGGCGCGGCGGCGGGCTGCCGGGCAAGGGCGATCTGGAGCGGATCGGCGGATTGTTCGACACGATCTCCACAGACCGTGCAGATTTCGCGCTTCATTGCTGGGACGTGGTGCTCGCAACCGAGCTTGTCGCAAGCGGCACGGTTGTGGCAGAGGCTTGAGGTCTAGTCGGCCGCGCTTTGTGCGGCATAGGTAGGCGTGAATATCTCTTCATCCGGCGCGCTGGCGGAGGTTGGGCAAAAGCCCGGCCCCGAAACCACTTCTTCCAGGGCGCAGCGGGCCTGTCTTGCCGTGTCGATAATATCGCCCTCGGCGCGGTCTACGAGGTCGAGAATAGTGCGCGCGCCTTCCAGTATCCCATCAAGCCACGCGGAAGAACCCACACCTTCCGCCTTCAGCGAAACGGCATCCGCCGCAAGCGTCGTCACGGCGCGGCGCACGGCAGCGGTGTCGAAGTCGCTTGGGCCGGTAACAAGCACTATAAGCTTGCGGACCTGTGCATGGACACTATCGAGAAGAGCAGCCTGCTCACGCGCCTTGCGATCACCCTCGTCGGCAGGAGGCGCGAGATCGTCAAGCGATATGGAAAGAACTCGTGCAATTGCAGCCATGGTGCGGAAAGTGCCGTCTTTCTTGCCTGTCTCGATTTCCGAGAGATAGGGCGCGCTCATGCCAGCCGCGCGGGCAAGCTCTATCGCCTTCATGCCTCTGTGCTCACGCCAAACGCGCACCGGGTTTTCTCCATCCGCTATGCGATGGGCAACCGCCGCCGGTACGGGGGCTAGACCTTCCGTGCCCAGAGCGAGCGTGGCGCCAGCCGCTCGGATATCTTCAATATCCTCGGCCGCGCGCTGCAACGCTTCATAGTCTTTCACGGGAACGAGCACGAAAAGCGGTTCGCCATCAGGCCCGGTGATTTTCTGATGGGTTTTGGTCACGCTGCTCTCCTGCCGGTGAGGGCGAGGATCGCCGTTCTGTCACCCTTGCGCTGAAAAACGACGCGGAGCCCGGCACCTGCATCCGTGCTGAAGAGATAGGGGCCGATCTTCCGGTCCCCTTCCGCCGAGGCTGCAAGTCGAACAAGCCTGCGTGTATCCGCATCGAGGCGCAGCAGCACCTCATAGGCGGCGCGGGAATAGGCAACTTCAGCATTGATTGTGGGGTTGGCGACTGTAGGGCTGGCTGCGTCGGTCATTGCAATTTCTTCCGGCATGTTCAAACCCGACCTCGAAAATGCCCGCCGGAGATTTGTTATCATCTTTACGGCTGCATCGCCTTCGCCGCCTGCTAGCATGACTTCCGCAAGCGGATAGCCGTGCACGAATCGATGAAGTGAATCGGACCACAGGGAGCGGGGAATGTCTATCAAGCGGGAAAGCATGAGTGTGGAGCGCCTGAAGCATCTGGTGCGCGAGCGGGCAAAAAGGGGCGCACTCTCGCTGGAAGATCGCCGCAAGATCATGGACGGTAATGCCGAGCAGTTTCCCGTCCCGGCAGGGGTGGCAATCAGGCGTGCCGACCTTGGCGGTCTCGGTGCTGAATGGGCCATTCCCGATGGGCTGACGGATGAGGCAGGGGCAGGCAACACGCTTCTCTATTTTCATGGCGGCGGCTATGTCGTCGGCTCCACTGTTTCCCATCGCCACATCGTGTCGCGCATCGCGCTGGCTGCAAAGGCGCGCGTGCTGAGCGTGGATTATGCGCTTGCGCCCGAGAACCCTTTTCCCGCGGCGGTGAAAGATGCTGTGAAGGCCTATCGCTGGTTGCTGGATCAGGGGCAGAAGCCGGAGCAGATCGCGCTTGCGGGTGACAGTGCGGGCGGTGGCCTCGCTGCGGCAACGCTTCTCGCGGCACGGGAGGAGGGATTGCCGCTTCCGGCGGGTGCCGCGCTTATCAGCCCGTGGAGCGATCTCACCTGCGCGACCGGTAGTTATGAAACACGCGCGGAAGCCGACCCGATGATCATGCCGGAGGGGATAAGGGAACTCGCAAATATCTATCTCACAGGTGCGGACCCGCGTGATCCGCTTGCCTCACCAAATTTCGGAAACCTCGCGGGTCTTCCGCCGCTTCTCATTCAGGTCGGCGACGATGAAGTGCTACTCGATGATTCGCGCAACCTCGCCGCGCGCGCCCGTGAAGCCGGCGTGGATGTGGACCTCGAAGTCGCTCCCGACATGTTTCATGTGTGGCATGCCTTCTATCAGATGTTCACGCCGGGCGAAGAAGCGATAGAGCGCATGGGTTCCTGGCTCGCGGCCCGCTGGGGCAGACGTTGATAAAGGGAAAGTGAATGTATTAAAGCGCCGATGTGACACGGCGAGGCTACATTTTGAGTATTCTCCTGCCGTTGCCACTTTCGGCCAAGGGAAACGCGCGTGCTTTTCCACCTCACCGCGTGTGGAGTCCTGAAAACAAGCTATTAAATAACAGACGGTCACTAAAACAGTTTGTTCTTAATTGAGCGCTTGATTGTTAATCGGGCTAGGAGTTATAGAACAGAACAATATTGGTGAGGGTTGATCTTTCATCGCCTTCGTGCAGACGGGGGGCTGCATGGAGGTCGGGCATAAAGAGGGTACAGTGTCTGAAAAGGCTGAACTGATTGATATGACCGCTGAAATTGTTTCGGCCTATGTCGGACATAACAGCGTCGGCCCTGACGAAATCCCCAACCTGATACATAAAGTATTCACTGCGCTGAACGAGGCGACATTAGGCGAGAGCGCAGTGGAAGAGCCACAGGCGGAACCGGCCGTGCCGATCCGCAAATCGGTAACGCAGGACTACATCATCTGTCTTGAGGACGGAAAAAAGTTCAAATCCCTCAAGCGTCACCTGCGTACGCATTACAATCTGAGTCCTGAAGAATATCGCGAAAAATGGGGCCTTCCGCGTGATTACCCCATGGTTGCGCCGAGCTATGCGCAGGCGCGCTCCCGCCTCGCCAAGAAAATGGGTCTGGGGCAAAGCGGCCAGCGCAAGCGCAAGACAACGCGCTAGGCCTGTTCCATTCTCCTTGCACGCCGCGGCAACCGGCCCCAAGATCGAAGCGATGATTCGGGGGGGCGGCTTTGTGCTGCCATATGTGAAGGGTTGGTCCGCTGGACGCGACAGATCGGGCAATCAGGGCACAGCTTATCGTACCTGAGCAGCAGGAGCTGTTCGACTATTGGCGTATGAAGGCGGGGCCGAGTGGCTATCCGACGCGGGCAGATATTCAGCCCGCGGAGTTGCGCCGCATCCTGCCTTCTCTCAGCCTTGTTGACGTCACCGACGACGAACAGCCGCGGCTTCGTATCCGGCTTGCCGGCACGAGGTTGCGCGACTATCTCGGTGTCGAGATCACGGGCCACTATCTCGATGAATATGATCTCGGTGATCAGACCGATTACTGGGATGCAGCCTATCGCGAGGTGATCATTGGCGGTCGCCCTGCGCAAGGCGTAGTGCCGCTCACACCGTGGAAGCAGCCAAACATTTTTCAGTTTTGGCTTCGCCTGCCGCTGATGAATGACCAAGGCCGCATCGTCATGGTGCTCGGCCATGATGCCTTCATGCAGTCTGA
>JBAYOU010000074.1:0-7036 GCA_041678065.1 Parvibaculum sp.
ATGGTGGCAAACGCCATGCGGATGCAGGGAATGCGCCTCGTCTCCCGCAAGCCCATGGGGGATTGGGTGACACTCCGCATGGCGGGCTAAAGCCCCATTGCCGGTTTCCACGGGTGGCCCTACATTCACTTCATGTTTCAGACCTATGAAGACAGCGCGAACCCGGCGCTCGGCAAAGCACGAACCGCAAAACTCCGTGAGGAGCTTGCGCGCCGTGGCCTCGACGGCTTCCTCATTCCTCGCGCGGACGAGCATCAGGGCGAGTATGTACCCCCTCATGCAGAGCGCCTGCGCTGGTTGACCGGCTTCAATGGTTCGGCCGGCATGGCCATTGTGCTGAAGGACAAGGCAGCTATCTTCGTCGATGGGCGCTACACGCTTCAGGTCCGCACTCAGGTCGATCTCGATACATTCGAAACCAGGCACCTGATCGAGGAGCCGGCGACGCGGTGGATTGAGGAACACCTGCCCAAAGGCAGCAAGCTCGCCTATGATCCTTGGCTCCACACGCTTGATGGTGTGGCGCGGCTGCGGGCCGCAGCGGAAAGGGCCGGCGGCGAACTTGTGCCGGTGGAGACAAATCCACTGGACGCCGTATGGGACGACCAGCCCCCGCCCCCGCTCGCGGAAGTCCGCCCTCACCCTATCGAATTTGCGGGCGAGCCAGCATCGGAAAAGATCCGCCGCATCGCAGCCGATCTCAGCGCGAGCGGTATAAATACCGCTGTGCTCACCATGCCGGACTCAATTGCCTGGGCGTTCAATATTCGTGGCGCGGATGTGCCGCATACGCCGCTGCCTCTTTCCTTTGCCCTGCTGCATGAAAATGGCCATGCGGACCTCTTCGTTGATGAGCGCAAGCTCGGCCCGGAGGTGCGTGCGCATCTCGGCAATATCGTGACACTCCATCCGCGTGAAGCGCTGGGCGATGCACTGGAAGCACTGGGGCACACAAAGGAAACCGTTCTCGTTGATCCGGCAAGCTGTGCCTCATGGATTGCGGCAAAGCTGTCTGATACGGGTGCAGAAGTACGGCGCGGACAAGATCCTTGCGAATTGCCGAAGGCGATAAAGAACGAAGCGGAAATTGCTGGCACACGCGCGGCCCATCTGCGCGACGGCGTGGCGCTGACGAAGTTCCTTGCATGGATTGCCACTGAAGCGCCGAACGGCAGCGTGACCGAAATCGACGCGGCAAAGCGCCTCGAAGCATTCCGCGCGGAAACCGGCAAACTGAAGGATGTGAGTTTCGACACAATTTCGGGTGCCGGCGCGAATGGTGCCATCGTCCATTACCGCGTGACAGATGCCAGCAATCGTCCGCTCAAACCGGGCGAACTTTTCCTTGTCGATTCCGGTGCGCAATATCTCGACGGCACCACAGATGTCACCCGCACCATCGCCATCGGCACACCCGGCACGGAAGAGCGCGACCGTTTCACCCGTGTTCTGAAAGGCCATATCGGCATCGCAACCGCTCGCTTCCCCGAAGGCACTTCCGGCGCGCAGCTCGACGCCTTTGCGCGTATGGCGCTCTGGAAGGCAGGGCTCGATTACGACCACGGCACCGGCCATGGCGTTGGCTCCTACCTTTCCGTGCATGAAGGACCGCAACGTATCTCGAAGATGGGGCATGTGCCGCTGAAAGCGGGCATGATCGTCTCGAACGAACCCGGCTACTACAAGACCGGCGCCTATGGCATCCGCATCGAGAACCTTGTCGTGGTGACACCGCCTGCCCCGGTGGAGGGTGGTGAGCGCATGATGATGGGTTTCGAGACGCTGACTCTCGCACCCATCGACCTCAATCTGGTTGAGAAAAACTTCCTCACCTCAGAAGAGCTGGAATGGCTGAACGCCTATCATGCGCGCGTGCGCGAGGCGCTTTGGCCGAACCTCGACAGCAAGACGAAAGAATGGCTCGCAGAGGCAACGCGGGCGATCTGAAATTTCAGGACGGTCTGAGGCCGCGCCGCAGCTTCAGGGGCAAACGCTCATAAAGCGCCTTGGCCGCCGGGCGGATCGTTGCGATCCATGCAAGGGCGAGATAGCCGCTCCAGCCCAGCACAACGCCATAGTCCCGCACGGCAACACGCCGATTGCTCCACGCAAGCTTGTAATCATCCGCAGGCGGCAGCGGGTCATATTCATCAAGCCCCGCCTCCACACAATCGCGAATGGTAAGTTCCGTCACGACGAAGCCAGGGCTGTGCTTGGCAAAGTCGGGCGAGAAACTGCCCATATAGGCATAATGCCTGCCACCTCGCCGGAACCCGATTTCAATGGCCGCCACCTCGCCACCAACCGAAAGGCAGGATATGACGAGGCCGGACCGCGCTTTTTCATCGGCCGCCAGCGCGACAAGACAATCTCTCGTACGATTGTCGATCACAGCACGGCCATAGAGACCGCGTTCCACAAGCCAGTCGCGCTTGAAGTCGAAAGCCTGTGCAACCAGTTCGGCCGCGCGCGGCCCCGGCGTCACAACCTCGAAATTCATACCGCCAAGCGAATTGAACTTCCGCATGCGCTTCGCATTGCGCTTCGCCTGCGGCCAGCTTTCCGCGAGAAAAGCATCAAGATTTTTGAAGCGCGTCATATCGAGGACAGGCGCTTCTGCCTTCCCGCCAATCTGCTTTCCGCGCCGTGCTACCCAATCGGCAATGGCACCATCCGCCCGCACACCGGACAGGTGAAGAAACCCCACATCCATCCAGCAGCCGATCTCGCGAAAGGCAGCCTCAATCCATTCAGCGCGGCATTTTTTTAAGGCGACCACATCGCCATATTGGCCGATGGGATCCCCAGCCCAACCGGCAACCCGACCGAAGGGTGTTGTTTCGACCACCAGTGGCCAGACGAGAACAAGCTCGCCCCCCTCGCGCACGCCTACGACACGGAGCTCTGTTCGCGCATCTGCAAAATGCTGTTCCCAGGCCAGAACCAGATCGCAAGCCTGAAATACCGTACCCGCCCGCAAGGACTGTGCCTCAAGCGACCGCCACTCGGCAGCAAGCGATTGCGCGTCCTTTCCTGCAAGGGTGAATGTGGATACATGTTCAACTTTTTCTGAAACCCGCCCACGCGTAAGCGCCGCCCCAACTGCATAGACAAGCTGGTCGAAAATCAGCGTTTCCTGAAGGAGCAGAATAGCTTCCATATCTCTCCGCCCGGGGCTGCGCTGTCGCAGCCGGTTTCCGGGGCTCAGTATCGAGAGAGAAGGTTAAGATCGTCTAACCTTGGCGAGACGGAGGTTTTCTTAACTTTCCGCCATCTCGATCCATTGATCTTCATCAATGATCTCGATGCCGAGTTCCCGCGCCTTGGCAAGTTTGGAGCCAGCGCCTGGCCCAGCCACGATGAGATCGGTTTTGGCAGACACGCTGCCCGCGACCTTTGCTCCCATCTGCTCCGCCCGCGCCTTCGCTTCCGAACGCGTCATGCGCTCCAGCGATCCGGTAAAGACAACAATTTTTCCGGCAATGGGCGAGTTCGCTGCCTGCGCCTCAAGCGGCAAGGCCTTGACGCCTGCTTTGCGCAGACCTTCCAGCACTTCGAGATTGTGTTTCTCGGAAAAGAAATCGACGAGCGACTCCGCCAGAACCTCACCAATGCCGCCAATGGAAAGAAGCTCAGCTCGCGCTTCACTTTCAGGGTCTGCTGCGGCGATCATCTGCGCTTCGAAGGTCTCAAGCGTGCCGTAGCTTCGGGCCAGAAGCCGCGCATTCGTTTCACCCACATGGCGGATGCCGAGGGCGAAGATAAAGCGATCAAGGTCAACTTCCCGCCTGCTATCTATGGCTTGAAAGAGTTTCTTGACGGAGGTTGCACCCCAGCCCTCGCGGTCCTTCAGCTTTTTGAGAGACACCTTGTCGCGCTCTTCCAGCATGAAAATATCGTCGGGCCGTGCAAGGAGCTTATCCTGATAGAAGGCGGCGATCTGCTTTTCACCGAGCCCTTCAATATCAAACGCATTGCGCGATACGAAATGGCGCAGCCGCTCCACCGCCTGTGCGGGACAGACCAGCCCGCCCGTGCAGCGCATTACTGCGTCGAGCTTTCCCGTCTTGGGGTTCGTCTCGCGCGTGGCATGGCTGCCGCATTCGGGGCAGGTGTCAGGAAAAACAAATGGCTCTTCGCCTCGGGGCTTCTCCTCTACCACGCGCACAATTTGCGGAATGACGTCGCCTGCCCGCTGCACAACAACTGTGTCGCCGGGGCGAACGCCCAGCCGTTCAATTTCATCCGCATTGTGCAAGGTCGCATTGGAGACGACCACGCCGCCCACCGTTACGGGTTTGAGCCGCGCAACAGGCGTCATCGCGCCGGTACGGCCCACCTGTATCTCGATCCGCTCCAGCACCGTTACAGCCTGTTCGGCAGGAAACTTATGCGCTATCGCCCAGCGCGGCGAGCGGGAGACGAAACCGAGCCTGCTCTGCCAGTCGAGTCGATCAACCTTGTAAACAACGCCATCAATATCGTAGCCGAGTTCTGCGCGGCGCTTTTCGATATCCCGATAAAACTCGATTAGCGCTTCCACACTTTCGCAGCGTGTGAAAAGCGGGTTCACAGTGAAGCCCCATTCCGCAAAGGCCTCGATCATGCCTGATTGCGTGGTGGCGGGCATTTCCGACATCTCGCCCCAGGCATAGGCAAAGAAGCCAAGCGGGCGCGAAGCTGTGACCTTCGGATCAAGCTGTCGGAGGGAACCTGCCGCGGCATTACGCGGATTGGCGAAGACCGGTTTACCCGCCTCCCGCTGCCGCTCGTTCAATTTCATGAAGTCATCATGCGCCATATAGACTTCGCCGCGCACTTCCACGACGTCGGGCACATTCTTGCCTTTAAGCGTTTCGGGTATGGCGAAGATGGTGCGCAAATTTTCAGTGACGTTCTCACCCTCCCGCCCGTCACCCCGCGTGGCGCCCTGCACAAGTTTCCCCTTTTCGTAACGAAGGGACGCTGAAAGGCCGTCAATCTTCGGCTCCGCTGTCACGGCGAGCACGTCTTCTTCCTTGAGATTGAGGAAGCGGCGAATGCGGTTCCAGAAATCCGTCACATCGGCATCATCAAAGGCGTTGGAAAGCGACAGCATGGGTATGCTGTGCAACACCTTGCCGAAGCCGTCCGCCGGCGCCGTACCGACACGGAGATTGGGACTATCCTCGCGCTGAAGCTCCGGGTAGCGCGCCTCGATGGCATCGTTCCGTCTTTTCAGTGCGTCATAATCAGCGTCTGAAATCTCCGGCTGATCCTTGCCGTGATAAAGCGCGTCATGATGGGCGATCTCGGCAGCAAGCCGGGCGAGTTCTTCCACCACCTCTTCAATGGTGAGGTCGGCAACATCCTTTCCAGCTAATGCTTCACCCGCTTTGGGCTTTACGGGTTTCCCGCTCATGGATGGCCTCCGATGAGGCGATCAGCGGCGGCGCGCGCTTCATCGGTGACGGTGGCACCCGCAAGCATACGGGCAATCTCTTCACGCCGCGCTTTGGCATCCAGCGTTTCAACGCGCGTCGCAATCTTCGCGCTCTTGGCCTCCCCACCTTTCGAGATGCGGAAATGATGCTGCGCGCGGGCGGCAACCTGGGGCGAATGGGTAACGACAACGATCTGCACAGACTTCGCAAGCTCGGCAAGGCGCAGACCAACCGCTTCCGCCACCGCACCGCCAACGCCGGAATCCACCTCATCGAAAATCAGCGTGGGCGCGCTACCGCGCGAGGCAAGCGCCACTTTCAGCGCCAGTACGAAACGCGAAAGTTCGCCGCCTGACGCAATCTTGATGAGCGGCCCGAAAGGCGCACCGGGATTTGTCGACACGAGGAAGGAAACACGGTCGATGCCCTCCGGCCCGCCCTGCGCTTCCGGTAGCACCTCTATCTGAGTTTTGAAACTGGCGCGATCGAGCTTGAGCGGCTTCAGCTCCTTCATCACTTCCTTGTCGAGCGTCGCTGCCGCCTTGGCGCGCGCTTCTGACAATGCACGCGCGGCTGCGCCATAAGCCGTTGCCGCGTCATCCGCCGCCTTCTGCAGCGCAACGAGACGCGCCTCGCCGCCTTCGATCTCCTGCAAGGCACCGCGCAGTTTTTCCGCGAGCGCCGCGAGATCATCAACCTGCACATTATGTTTGCGCGCTGCCGCCCGCAACGCGAAGAGCCGCGTTTCCACAAGTTCAAGCCGCGCAGGGTCAAACTCCAGCGCGCGAACGGCTTCTGCAATACGGTCACGTGCTTCCGCCGCTTCATTGAGCGTGCGCTCAAGCGCAGCGATTGCTGCATCGAGCCGACCTCCCGCCTGCTCCGCGACGCGGGCGAGCCGGCGCAACGCCACATTGAGCCGCGCATCAAGCCCGCTATCGCCGGACAGCGCCTCTTCCGCCTCGACGAGGTCGCTCGCGATCTTTTCGGAATGCATCATCAATGTGCGTTCTTCGGCGAGCGATGTTTCCTCTCCCGCCTGCGGCGCGAGTTCATCAAGCTCTGCGACAACATGGGTGAGATAGTCCTGCTCAGCCTTTGCGCGCGCGAGCATTGCTTCATGTGCCGCGAGCGCTTCACGCGCTGCGGAGGCGGCGTTCCAGAGCTTGCGGAGCTGTTGCAGCTTGTCCTCAAAACCACCAAAGGCATCGAGAATGGCGCGGTGGCCAGAGGCATCCAGCAGACCGCGCTCATCATGCTGGCCATGCACCTCGACAAGCTGATCGCCAATCTGGCGCAACAATCCCACACTGACCGGCTGATCATTCACAAAGGCGCGCGAGCGACCATCCCTTGTCTGCACCCGGCGGAGAATGAGATCGCCTTCATCCTCAATGCCGTTTTCGCGCAGAATCGCGCGGGCGGGATGATCTATGTTCACATCGAAAACTGCGCTGACGCTGCCTTGCTCTACGCCCCGCCGCACAAGCCCCGCATCGGCGCGTGCGCCTATCGCAAGCCCCAGCGCATCAAGAAGAATGGATTTTCCCGCTCCCGTCTCGCCAGTAAGCGTGCATAGCCCGCTATCGAGCGAAAGCTCCAGTCTTTCAATC
>JBAYOU010000075.1:0-7035 GCA_041678065.1 Parvibaculum sp.
CCATAGGTCATGGCGAGCACGATGACGGAGCGGGCTTCCGGCCAGAGCGTTTGCGGGTCCGCCCGGCGCGCGCTTGTTTCTTCCATCCAACCCATCGAGCCATGACGACCAAGGGTCAGCCAGCGGCCAAGTTTCTCGGGAAGATCGGGCCGGGCATCTGCACGCGCAAAGCCGATATCGTCGAAGCCTGCTTCCCTCGCGCGCGCCGCCAGCGCTTCGCGCAACGCGATCTGATCGGATGCCGGATCAGAAGTCGAGATTGGCATAGAGCTTGGGCGGTGGCATGCCCGGCAGGTGATCGGCGAGAAGGCCGCGGAAGGAAGGGCGTGACTTTATTTTCACATACCAGTCCTTTGCGCTCTGATACTGGTTCCACGGCACATCACCCACATAGTCAAGGCAGGAAATATGCGCGGCGGCCGTTATATCGGCGAGCGTCAGCGTATCGCCGGCAAGCCAGTTCCGCTCCTCCATCAAGTAGCAGATGTAATCAAGGTGATAGCGCAAATTGTGGAGCGCGACGCGCACCACACTCATCTCCGGCGCGCCGCCCCCTTCATTCACCCCGAGGAAACGGCGCATCACTTTTTCAAAGATAAGCCCGCCGGAAACTTCCGCCTCGAATTTTCGATCGAACCAGTCCACAAGGCGGCGTGCTTCTGCGCGGGCGCGCGGGTCTTCCGGCAGGAGCTTCACCTCGGGCGATGTTTCTTCGAGATACTCAGTGATAGCGGCAGCACCTGAAAGCGGTTCGCCATCTTCCTCCACAAGCACCGGCACTTCGCCCGCGGGGTTCATCATCAGAAATTCTGGGCGGCGCTCCCAGTCACGCTCTTCCACAAGTTCGAACTCGATATTCTTTTCCGCAAGCGCGAGGCGTACCTTGCGGCAGGCTGGCGAGATCGGCAGATGATAAAGCTGGCGCATGTTTTCGCGTTCTACTTCCCTGTGCTCGGCGCCATCTTTCCGGCAGCAAGCTCTTCGATGATCGGACAGTCGGGGCGGTCATCGCCGTGGCATTTGCGGGTGAGCAATGCCAGCGTTTCGCGCATCGCCATCAAACCACTGATCTTTTCATCAATCTCGGCCATATGGTTTTCTGCAATCGCCTTCACGTCCGCGCTTGAGCGGGCGCGATCACGATAGAGCATGAGGAGATCACGACACTGCGCAACGGTGAAGCCGAGCGACCGGGCACGCGCGATGAAACGCAGCGTATGCACATCTTCCGGCGAATAGGAACGATAGCCATTGGCACTGCGCTCCGCACTTTCGATCAGCGCGATGTCCTCATAGTAGCGGATGGTCTTTGCGGAAACGCCGGAACGCGTTGCCGCCTCTCCAATATTCATGGGCGATGCCCTCAGTTCGCGTTGGCGCGCTCGAACTGGCCGGCCTTGCGGAACCGGTAGAGATAGGTCGGCAATACAAGTGCGAGCGCGGTCGGCGTGATGCCGAGCCCTTCAAGCGTGCGGCCTTCTGCTGCCGCTGCTTCGCTGACCACATTGTCCTGACCGAGCAGACGCACCTGATCGGGTGTGAGCGGCGGGTTGGGCAGGAACTGTGTCACATAGGAAACAAGTGTCGCAAACGGGGTCGGTAAAGGCAGAAGGACGCGCTTGCGCATGGTTGCGCGGAGCATCTCTTCCATCAGACCACGGAATGTGTGCTTTTCGGGGCCGCCGAACTCATAGACCTTGCCGCCCTCAGCGCTTTCGATGATGCGGGTAATGCCTTCCGCCAGATCTTTCACATAGACGGGCTGGAAGAGCGCATCGCCGCCAATCAGCGGAAGCACGGGAGTGAGCCGCGCGAGCGAGGCGAAGAGGTTAAAGAAATCATCCTCCGGACCGAACACGATGGAAGGTCGCACAATATTGGCCTGAGGGAGCGCCTCGCGCACGGCCTTTTCGCCTGCGGCCTTGCTGCGCGCATAGTCGGATTTGCTGTTTTCGTCCGCGCCGATGGCGGAGACATGAAGGAAAGAGGTGACGCCTGCATCCCGCGCGGCGCGGGCAACGCGGGCAGCGCCTTCATCCTGCACGGCCTTGAAGGTCTGGCGGCCGCTCTCATGCAGGATGCCGACAAGGTTCACCACCGCATCCGCACCGGCAACCGCCGCGCGAACCGACGCGTCATCGCGGATATTGGCCTGAACGGGCTCCACCTGACCGACAACACCCATGGGGCGAAGGAAGAGCGCATCATTCGGACGGCGCACGGCAACCCGCACCCTGTAGCCCCGGCGGGCCAGTGCGTGAACAATATGACGCCCGAGAAAACCCGATCCGCCGAAAACTGTGACCAGGCTGCCTCTGGCAAGGCGGCCCGCTGCCTTGTTCCGCTCTGCGTTATCGTGCTGGCCTGCGCCTTCGCCGCTCATCTGGTCTTGCCTTTCCTTTGAAACCTGGCCTCGAACCCGGCGCTCAGCGCGCCGGGGCCACATCTCTGACTGCCTCCTTGATAGCCTATGCTGGCGGCGGGGCAAAGGGCGCTTGAAAGGCAGAAAGCGGAAGATCGTCCCGTCTTTCTCGCGCCAGTCCATTGACAATATGGCGGCCCCTATTTAAGCAACGCCTCACGTGCCCAGGTGGCGGAATTGGTAGACGCACCAGCTTCAGGTGCTGGCGCTCGCAAGGGCGTGGAAGTTCGAGTCTTCTCCTGGGCACCATTCCTTTCTTCCCCCTCTCTCTGCGGGGCCAAAGCGGAGCCGGTAAATGGCCGTCACGCTGCACAGGGGCGACCTGCCCGATGGTATCGATTTCGGCGCCAGCGTCGCGATCGATACCGAAACGATGGGCCTGAACCCCGAGCGGGACCAGCTTTGCGTGGTGCAGCTTTCGGCGGGGGACGGCAACGCCCATATCGTTCAGCTCGACCGGTCGACCTATCATGCGCCGAACCTTCGCGCGCTGATGGGCAATCCCGATGTCCTGAAGATTTTCCATTTCGCGCGGTTCGACCTGGCGATGATCCAGCGCTATCTCGGCATTGTGACCACGCCTGTCTATTGCACCAAGATCGCCTCCAAGCTCGTCCGCACCTATACGGACCGGCACGGGTTGAAGGATCTCGCGCGCGAGCTCGTCAATATCGATATGTCGAAGCAGCAGCAAAGCTCTGATTGGGGTGCACGCGAACTCACCGAGGCTCAGCTTGCCTATGCCGCGTCCGACGTGCTGCATCTCCATGACATCAAGGCGGTGCTTGATGACATGCTGGCCCGTGAAGGGCGGACGGAGCTTGCTAAAGCCTGTTTTGCCTTCCTGCCCGTGCGCGCCGCGCTCGATCTCGCGGGCTGGCCGGAACAGGATATTTTCGCGCATTGATTAACGCCAAAGTTCCGGATCTGCCTCTGCCAGCTTCCGGCCTTTCGTTGACGCATTATGGAGCTTCCGCGCATACTGACGCTTGAGCGGGGGCGTGCGCCGCGCCTTTCAGGGTAGCGGCGAAGTGGAGCAACAAAAGATGAGCGAGGGTACCGGCGACGAGAGGTCCGGCGCCGGAAAGGCAAGAGCGACGCGCAGCGCCCGGCCATCTGCTCCGCGCCCTGAACCGCGCCAAGCCGCTGCGGCCCCGGCGACATCGCGTTACAGCAGCTTTGTCTCCGCCATGAAAATCGTGCTGCCGCTTGGCGCGATCCTGCTTCTCGGCGTGATCCTGTTCTATTCCGGCGTATTTGACGGGCGGGATAAACTCGACATCGCCTTCCGCGAAATCGACCAGCAGCCCAGCGATTTGCGCATGGTGAGCCCGCGCGTTGCCGGCATCACAGCGGACGGGCAGCCTTATCTCATGACCGCCGACAATGCGACGCAGGATCTCTCCCGCCCGAATTACGTGACTTTCGAAAATATTCATGCCGACATCAAGCTCAATGAAGACGAAGAGTGGGTGTCGCTGACGGCGCGGGCGGGCATCTATAATTCAGAGGAACAGACGCTCGACCTCGAACGGCAGATCGATATCTTCACCACCTGGGGCTATGAAATGCATGGCGAGAGCGCCACGGTGGACTTCGAGCGGGGCGAGCTTGAAAGCGTCAATGAAGTAAAAGGCCACGGGCCGCTCGGCACATTGCGCGCCGACGGCATGAAGGCTGAGCGCGCAACGCAGGTGCTGCGCTTCGACGGCAATGTCAGAATGCTGATTCTCCCGGATCAGCAGGGTGAAGAGGACAAGGAATAAATGCGCCGGAACAGCATTTTCTCACACGAGCGGCGGGCAAGCGCATGGGCGACAAGCACTCTGATGGCCGCCTTCCTTTGCCTTTCCTCACCTGCGCTCGCGCAGCAGTCGGGTGGCTTCCGCACCGACCCCGACAAGCCGATTGAAGTGGAAGCGGACGCGCTGGAAGTGGAAAACACCAAGCAGAGCGCCACTTTTATCGGCAATGTGCGGGTGAAACAGGGTGAGATGCGGCTGAAATCCGACCGGCTCACCATCTTCTATAATGAGGGCCGCGGCGCCGGCTCTTCGCGCATTGACCGGATTGCCGCCAGCGGCAATGTCGTTGTTTCCGCACCCGACGCGCAGACCGCGAGCGGCGAATGGGCGACCTACAAGGTGGCCGACCGCCAGATTGAAATGGGCAATGCCGTGGTGCTCCGGCAGGGGGACAATGTCATTCGTGGCTCGCGTCTTCACGTCAATCTTGCCACCGGCCATGCCCGCGTCAGCGGCGCAGAGGGAGCCGGTAATGGCGGCAATGTTCGGGTTCGCGGCCTTTTCCAGCCCGATAATGACTGATCCAATCTCGTAAGAGCCGATTGCCTTCTTCACTTCATACAATTTTAATGCCAAGTGACGTTTCATGGCATTAATCAGGGAAGTGGAGCCTTATGGCGGGCATTTCGGACATGACAGAATATGAGGGCGACGCTCGCACCACTGGTGCCGAGAGCGGGCCGCATCTCGTGCCCGATAATCAGGGGCTATCCGTCGACAAGATCGGCAAAAGCTACAAGGGTCGACCCGTTGTGCGCGGCGTCAGCTTCCACGTTCAGCGTGGCGAGGCGGTTGGCCTTCTCGGACCCAATGGTGCTGGCAAGACAACCGTTTTCTACATGATTACGGGGCTCATCCCGCCCGATTACGGCTCCATCTATCTCGACGGGCAGGATGTGACCGACCTGCCCATGTATCGCCGTGCGCGGCGGGGCATCGGTTATCTGCCGCAGGAAGCCTCGATCTTTCGTGGCATGACAGTGGAGCAGAATATCCGCGCGGTGCTTGAAGTAATCGAGCCTGACCGCGACCGGCGCGAGGCGGAGCTTGATGATCTCCTCGCCGAATTTTCCATCACCCATCTGCGCCGCACACCCGCTATTGCCTTGTCAGGCGGTGAGCGTCGCCGCGTGGAAATTGCCCGCGCGCTCGCGACACAGCCTTCCTTCATGTTGCTCGACGAGCCTTTCGCGGGCATCGACCCCATCGCCATCGGCGATATTCGCGACCTCGTGGCGCATCTGAAGGATCGTGGCATCGGTGTTCTCATCACCGACCACAATGTACGTGAGACGCTGGAACTGATCGACCATGCCGTCATCATTCATGGCGGCACGGTGCTGATGGAGGGCTCCCCCGCCGAGATTGTCGGCAATGATGATGTGCGCCGCCTCTATCTCGGCGAGCGGTTCAGTCTGTGATCGGATGCGGGGGCACTGAGCAGGCATGGCACTAGCACCGAGACTGGAGATCCGTCAGGGACAATCCCTGGTCATGACGCCGCAGCTACAGCAGGCGATCAAACTTCTTCAGCTTTCCAATCTCGAACTGGCCGAATATGTCGAGCAGGAGCTTGAGCGCAACCCGCTGCTCGAGATGCGCTCCAATGATGATGAGCGCGGCGCAAGCGAAGAACCGCACGACGATCGGGAACGCGAACACATAGTCACGGAAGAGACATCGCTTTCCCTTTCCGAAGACGGCCCCCCGCCCCTTCGCGATGGTGATCTCGATACGGATTATGAGAATGTCTATGCCGATGAGAGCCGGGCCGACGCGCAGAATGATGCAGCCGCAACACCCGGACAGCCCTCATCCGACTGGCAGAACAGCCGGTCGAGCAGCGGCGGCGGCAACAATGACGGCGAGTTCAGCTTCGAAGCGACGCTGACGCGCGAGGTGACGCTTTCTGAACATCTGACTGAGCAGATGCATATGGCGCTTAAGACGCCGGGCGACCGCATGATCGGCGCCTATCTGATCGATCAGGTGGATGAAGCAGGCTACATGACGGCTGACCTTGCCGATGTGGCGGAGCGGCTTGGCACGGATGTTGAGGATGTGGAAGCAGTACTCCGTGTACTGCAGACATTTGAGCCTACCGGCGTTTGCGCTCGCAACCTCAAGGAATGCCTTGCGCTGCAACTGGCGGAGCGCGACCGCCTTGACCCGACGATGCAGGTTTTTCTCGATCATCTGGAACTCTTTGCGAAGCGTGATTTTGATCAGCTGGTGAAGCTGACGGGCGCTGACCGCGAAGACATTGCCTCGATGGTGGATGATATCCGCCTCTGCAACCCCAAGCCCGGCCTCGCCTTTGGCAATGAGCCTGTTGTGCCTGTGGTGCCGGACGTTTTCGTGCGGGCAAAGGCTGACGGAAGCTGGGGTGTCGAAATCAATTCCGAAACGCTGCCGCGCGTGCTCGTGAACCAGCAATATCACGCGGAGGTTTCTCGCCTCTCATCCGATGCAAACGCGAAGGCCTATATTTCCGAATGCCTGAACAATGCGAACTGGCTGGTGAAGAGCCTCGACCAGCGCGCGCGTACCATTCTGAAGGTAGCCTCCGAAATTGTGCGTCAGCAGGATGCATTTCTCGTCTATGGCGTCCAGCATCTGAAGCCGCTCAACCTGAAGACGATTGCAGATGCAATCTCGATGCATGAATCGACCGTCTCGCGCGTGACAGCGAACAAATACATCGCAACGCCGCGCGGCATTTTCGAGATGAAGTATTTCTTCACCTCTGCCATCGCTTCTTCCGCAGGCGGAGAAGCGCATTCGGCGGAAGCGGTGCGTCACCGGATC
>JBAYOU010000076.1:0-7004 GCA_041678065.1 Parvibaculum sp.
ACTTCGAAATAGTCCAGGCGCTCCTGCGTCTCCGGATTGAAGTCCAGAAGTTCGGCGCGGATCATCGCGCCGCGGAAATCCGTCGAGACGAGACGGCCAACAAGGTCGGCGCGCAGCGTGTTCTGAAGGACCGTATCGATATCCTCCGGCGTACCGGCAAAGTTGGCAGGCACAACGTCACCCGCCTCAAGCCCTTCTTCCGTCACTGCAATGAAGCGCGTGTTCGGCGTCCATAGCGACGTCACGGTGTGGCGCGCGATGCCCGGGATGTAGAAAAGGTCCTGCGTGATGTCGTTCAACTTATAGAGGAACTCACGCTCGAAGATGTCGCCCTCCTTGTTCTCAAGAACAACAAGGATGCGGTTACCGCCACCAAAGCTCTCGGAATATTCGAAGAAGGTTTCGATATAGGGATGGCCGATCGGCAGCATCTTCGTGAAGCCCGCATCCATGCGGAGCTGCGAAGCAAAAAAGCCCATCACAAGCGTGAAGGCCAATAGAAGGATCAGGATCGGCGCACGCAGACCGAATATGAAATTTTCAATACGCTGCAAAATAACCTCCCCATGGGATCGGCACCCCTTTGCAAGTTGAGTGCATCGAAGGTTTTTACGTTACGGCCGGAGCTTCGGCTCTTCTTTTCGTTTTCTAGTGCGACTGGAACGACGCGTTCCTTTTGTGGTGCCACTGGCGACACGCCAACGGGCTTGCCCGTTCGGGCCGATATGGCGCTGGCGGGATAGCGCCTTTTTGCGATTTTCGCAATCCGGCTCACCGGGGACGGGCGGTTTTCAATTATCACGACATACCGCTTTGGCACAGCTTAATTGTCGAAAATTCGACGCTGAAAGAATGTCCACCGCGAACAAAACATTGAAACTGCATGTATTGTTGGTTTGTTGCCGCACAACTCTTGGTTAATGCGGTCTCTCACTCCGTGAATGCTTCATCATCAGGCGTGGTTCTTTCCGCAACCCATCTGATAACGTCCTCAATGTGACATTTTGCAGCGCGGCAAGCTGCCGGGTATATCGCATACCCATACCCATGATAAGGTTTTTACAAGCTGGAACATTCGGGCCGAGGCTGGGACGCCGAGGCCCGTTCTGCTGTCTGGCTCCAAGGCAACCAATAACGAGGAAAGCTGGAAATGGCGGTATCGAGCGCGCCGGGCACCACCCCCCCTGGCACGATGACCCTGTCGGCATGGGCTGTGATGCTCTCTCTCATTGCCGGATCAATCCTATTCATCGCCATCGCCGCCAATGCGCAAGACGCTCCCATGGCAATCCATGCCTGGATCTTCGTCTTTGCCTTCCTCGCGGGCATCATGGCGATCGGCCAGCGCCATATGAATGCGACAAGCGGGAGACCGCTCGCCGATGATGGCACGGGATATGCCGATGGTGTGGTGAAGGCAGGCGCCATTGCAACGCTCTTCTGGGGCGTGGTCGGTTTTCTGGTTGGCGTTGTCATCGCCTTCCAGCTCACCTATCCGGCCCTTAACTTCGATACGGAATTCCTGAATTTCGGCCGGCTGCGCCCGCTGCATACATCAGCGGTGATCTTTGCGTTTGGCGGCAATGCGCTGATTGCAACTTCTTTCTATGTCGTGCAGCGCACCTCGCGCGCGCGGCTTGCGGGCGACATCGCCCCTTGGTTCGTTTTCTGGGGCTACCAGCTCTTCATCGTGATCGCCGCAACCGGCTATTTGATGGGCGTCACCCAGTCCAAGGAATATGCCGAACCCGAATGGTATGCCGATATCTGGCTCACCATTGTCTGGGTGACCTATCTCGTGGTCTTCCTCGGCACGCTCGCCAAGCGCAAGGAGCCACATATCTATGTGGCGAACTGGTTCTACCTCGCCTTCATCGTCACCATCGCGATGCTGCATATCGGCAACAACCTCGCGATACCGGAGACATGGAGCTCGTCCAAGAGCTATGCGCTTTTCCCCGGCGTTCAGGATGCGCTGATCCAGTGGTGGTATGGCCATAATGCGGTGGGCTTCTTCCTGACCGCCGGCTTCCTCGGCATGATGTACTACTTCGTGCCGAAGCGCGCGGAGCGGCCGGTCTATTCCTACCGCCTCTCCATCGTCCATTTCTGGTCGCTGATCTTCATCTATATCTGGGCGGGCCCGCACCATCTGCATTTCACTGCCCTGCCTGACTGGGCGCAGACGCTCGGCATGACTTTCTCCATCATGCTCTGGATGCCGTCCTGGGGAGGTATGATCAACGGACTGATGACGCTTTCGGGCGCGTGGGACAAGCTGCGCACAGACCCCGTCATCCGCATGCTCGTCGTCTCGGTCGCCTTCTATGGCATGTCCACCTTTGAAGGTCCGGTCATGTCAGTGAAGGCCGTGAACTCGCTCTCCCACTACACCGACTGGACCATCGGCCATGTGCATTCAGGCGCGCTGGGCTGGGTCGCCTTCATTTCCTTCGGTGCGGTTTACTGCCTGATCCCATGGCTCTGGAAGCGCGAGCGCCTCTACTCGAACACGCTTGTGAACTGGCACTTCTGGATCGCGACGCTCGGCATCGTTCTCTACATCACCTCGATGTGGGTGTCGGGCATCCTGCAGGGCCTGATGTGGCGTGCCTATGACGCGCAGGGCTTCCTCGAATATTCCTTCGCGGAAACCGTCGCGGCCATGCACCCCTTCTACCTGATCCGTGCCCTGGGCGGTGTGCTCTTCCTGCTGGGCGCACTCATCATGGTCTACAACTGCTGGATGACCATCAAGGGCCGCATCCGTGAGAGCGAGCCCCTTCCCGCCCGCGCGCCCGCTTCTGGCGCAATGCCGCAACCCGCCGAGTGAGGAAAAAGGTCATGGCAAAATTCACGCATGAAAAGATCGAAAAGAACTCGATCCTGCTCCTTATCCTGACGCTCATCACGGTTGCGATTGGCGGCCTTGTCGAAATCGTGCCGACCTTCCTCATCAAGAGCACGATTGAGGATGTGAAAGGCGTGCGCCCCTACAGCCCGCTCGAACTGGCAGGACGCAACATCTATATCCGCGAAGGTTGCTACAACTGCCACAGCCAGATGATCCGCTCACTGCGTTCCGAGGTGGAGCGCTACGGACACTACTCGCTGGCCGCGGAAAGCAAGTATGACCACCCCTTCCAGTGGGGTTCCAAGCGCACAGGGCCGGACCTTGCCCGTGTTGGCGGCAAATACTCCGATGAGTGGCACCGCCTCCACATGGCAGAACCGCGCTCGGTCGTGCCGGAATCCGTGATGCCGGGTTATCCCTTCCTTGCGGAACGCGCGCTCGACTATCGCAACATCGAAAACGGTCTGCGTGCCCTCGCACGCGCAGGCGTGCCCTATTCCGATGAAGCGATTGCAAACGCACGCGCGGACCTCGAAGCGCAGGCAACGCTGGATGCCGATACGGATGAGTTGATGCAGCGCTATCCCAAGGCGCAGGCACGCGACTTTGACGGTAATCCGAAGATGATCTCCGAACTCGATGCCCTCATCGCTTACATGCAGATGCTCGGCACGCTCGTGGACTTCAACGCCTATGAGAACACGGATTTCCGTCAGTAGGAGCGGCTTTTGGACAGCGGAACACTTTATGACGTGGTGAGGACATGGTTCGGTACAGCCGGGCTCATCCTGATGGTGGCGCTCTTTGTTGCTGTGCTGGTCTATGCCCTGCGCCCGTCGAACAAAAAGACATTCGATCACCTTGCCGAACTTCCGCTCCGGGATGATGAACCGACGGAAAACGGCAAAGCAGCCGATAGCGGCAAGAAGGATACGGAGACCGGAGCATGAGCGAAAAGCACAAGGATGACGTGACCGGCGTTGAAACGACCGGCCACTCCTGGGATGGAATCCGCGAGCTCAACAACCCGCTGCCCAAATGGTGGATCTACACCTTCTATGCCTCCATCGTCTGGTGCTTGGCTTATTGGGTGGTCATGCCGGCATGGCCCTATCTCACCAATGAAGGCTGGACCTACACGAAAGGCCTTATCGGCTACGAACAGCGCGAAGTAGTGACGGGCGAGCTTGCAGGCGTTATCGAAAGCCGCGCCGGTGCCATGCAGCAGATTGCCGAGATGCCTCTTCGCGAGGTGGCGGCCGACCCGGTCCTTATGGAGCTTGCGCTTGCCGCTGGCCGTGCCGCCTTTGGCGATAATTGCGCGCCCTGTCACGGCTCCGGTGCGCAGGGCTTCAAGGGTTTTCCCAACCTCAATGATGATGAATGGATCTGGGGTGGCACGCTGGAAGACATCCAGTACACGTTGAACCACGGCATCCGCTGGGACGCCAACGACGACACGCGCCAGAACATCATGATGGCCTATGGCCGGGATGGCATTCTAAGCCGCGCGGAAATCTCCGATGTCTCGGAATATGTACTCGCCCTTTCCGGCCGCTCGCAAAATGCGGAAGCTGCCACCCGTGGCAGCGAAATCTTCGCCACACAATGCGTCGCCTGTCACGGAGCCGATGGCACGGGAAACCGCGAACTCGGTGCGCCGAATCTCACCGACGCGATCTGGCTTTACGGCGGCGAGCGAGCGGACATCATTGAGTCCGTGTCAAACGGCCGCAGCGGCACGATGCCAGCTTGGGAAGGACGCCTGAGCGAAGCCACTATCAGGTCACTCACCCTGTTTGTGCATTCTCTGGGCGGAGGCGAGGAATAAGCCTCTGCCCGGGGAGCAATCCTCGAGTAAGTCATGACCGATATCGCCCCCAACCTCGCCACACCATTGGAACGTCTTGCCGCAGAAGCTGCAGTGGCGGCAACAGGACAGAATCCCCACGGCGAGGAAGGGGAGCGCTACACCGCGGTCAATTCGGAAAAGAACCGCCCGCTCTATGAGAGCCGGGTAAAGGTCTATCCGAAGCTGGTCCGCGGTACTTTCCGCCGCCTCAAATGGCTCGTTATGGCGGTGACACTGACCATCTATTACGTGACGCCGTGGCTGCGCTGGGAGCGCGGGCCGGGCCTGCCCGATCAGGCTGTGCTGCTCGATTTTCCCGCGCGGCGCTTCTATTTCTTCTTTCTCGAAATCTGGCCGCAGGAATTTTATTACGTCACGGGGCTTCTCATCCTTGCCTCGCTCGGCCTGTTTCTGGTCACAAGCGTCGCCGGTCGCGTCTGGTGCGGCTATGCCTGCCCGCAAACGGTGTGGACCGATCTCTTTCTTCATGTGGAGCGCTTCTTTGAGGGTGATCGCGGGGCGCGCATCCGCCTCGATAAATCTCCCCTCAGCCTCAACAAGATTGCACGCAAGTTCGGCAAGCATATTGTGTGGCTGCTCATTGCAGTCGCAACGGGCGGCGCATGGGTCTTCTATTTTGCGGATGCGCCAACGCTTGCCATGCAGCTTCTGACCTTTGAAGCGCCTCTCATTGCATGGCTCTTCATCGCGCTCTTTGCCTTCACGACCTATCTCCTCGGTGCCATCGCGCGCGAGCAGGTCTGCATCTATATGTGCCCCTGGCCCCGCATTCAGGGTGCCATGTTCGACGAGGATTCGCTTCTCGTCAGTTACCGCGCCGATCGTGGCGAAAAGCGCGAGCCTCACAAGAAAGGCACGAGCTGGGAAGGCCGCGGCGACTGCATCGATTGCGGCCAGTGCGTTGCCGCCTGTCCCATGGGCATCGATATTCGCGACGGAATGCAGCTTGAATGTATCCAATGCGCGCTGTGCATTGATGCGTGTAACGAAATCATGGACAAGGTGGATCGCCCGCGCGGCCTCATCACCTATGACACATTCCGCAATCAGGAGCTTCGCCTTGCCGGCAAAACGCCCCGCGTTAACCTGCTGCGTCCGCGCACCGTTCTCTACACAATCGGCCTGACACTTGTTGCTGCCGTCATGCTCTTTGCGTTGCTGAACCGCGCAACCCTGGAGGCGAGCGTCATTGCCGACCGCAACCCGCTCTTTGTCACCCTTTCCGATGGCAGCATCCGCAATGGTTATCAGGTGAAGATCCTGAACAAGGAGCACTCCGCCCGCAGCTACCGCATTTCCATCGACGGGCTTGAAGGCGCTGCTTTGACGCGCCCGGCCCTGACCGGCGAGCACGACGAGATTGTGAGCGTGAACCCTGATACGCTTGTCAATGCGCGCTTCTTTGTGAGCCTGCCTTCCGACAGGCTGAAGCAGCTCGACAAGGGTGAAGCGGAGTTCACCTTCATCGTCACCGACATTGAAAACGGCGTGACCGCAACGAAGAAGACCAGCTTCAAAGGCCCGAACAAATGACCGTCGAGAACACCGATTATCGCCCTTCGGGGAAATTCGGCCCGCTCACGGGGCGGCGCGTTCTTGCTGTCTTCGTGTTCTTCTTCGGCATCATCTTCGCGGTAAACGCGCTGATGGTCTGGCGCGCCCTTTCCACCTTTGACGGGGTAGAAGTCGAAGGCGCCTATCAGAAGGGCCGCGCCTATAACCACCTTCTCGAACGGATGGAGGCGCAAAAAGCGCTGGGTTGGAAAAGCACCATCGAAACCGAATTGCTGGCGGGCGAAGGCTATGAAGCCCTGCTCCGCGTTCGTTTCGAAACCGTGGACGGTGCGCCCATTCAGGGTCTCGCCGTTGAGGGTGAGTTCTGGCGGCCTGTGACGCAGGGCGAAGACAGGGAAGCCATGCTGACCGAAACCGCCCCCGGCCTCTATACCGCGCGCTTCAACCTCACCCATGCAGGCAATTGGCTGGTGCGTATTGCAGCAGAAGGCCCGAAGGGGGAGACTTTCGTGGAAGAGCAGCGCGTCATTCTTCGTGACAAGGATCGGCTTCGTGACAAGGATGGGAAATGACGGAACTCGCAGCAGGCATCCGGGAACGCGCAGGGATCGACCCTGACATTTTCGTGCGCGAAACGCCGGAAGGCGACGCGCGCCTCGACCTCGTTGTCGAGGGGATGCATTGCGCAGGCTGTCTCCGCAAGGTGGAAGGCGCACTGAAAAACCTGCCCGGCGTTGAATATGCGCGCGCCAATCTGTCAAC
>JBAYOU010000077.1:0-6940 GCA_041678065.1 Parvibaculum sp.
CAAGCCTTCATATTCCCAGTAGCTGAAGAGCAGATTTTCCGGCTCACGCAGGAAAATCGTGTAGTTGCGGATGTTGCAGGCGCGGATCATCGCGAGCACGTCAGGCCATGCATCAGCGTGGAGCTGCTTATACTCAGCGATTTTCTCGGGTTTGATCCCGATCACCATTCCCATGCGTTTCATTGTCTTGCTCATGCTGTTTCATCCGTGAGGCTGTAAACACGCTTCGCTGTACCGCCGAAAATCAGGTCACGCGCAGCGGCGGGCTTGTCCGAGAGCCAATCTTCCACAAGCGAAAGCCATGCGCTGTAGCTTGCTTCCATCAGCACAACCGGCCAGTCGCTCCCCCAGAGCAGGCGCTCGGGGCCGAAAGCGGCGTAGAGGTGATCGAGCCAGACCCGCAGATCATCAAGTCCTGCGCCGGGCTGCGCCTCGGTCAACAGGCCTGAGACCTTGCAGGTCACATTCTCATGCTCGGCGAGGCGGGAGATGCCTGTGGCCCAGCCATCGAAGCCCGCAATCCCATCGTGGATTGCAGGCTTTGCTGCGTGATCAATGATGATGGAAAGATGCGGTTGGCGCGCGGCGAGCGCATTAAGGCTTGCAAGATGCACAGGCAGGATGAGCGCATCGAAGGTAAGTTTTCGCGCTGCGAGGCACTCAAAGATTTGCGTGAAACGCGGATCAAGCATCCAGCCGGGGTCCGCGATCGACTGGAGCATGGGACGCACGCCGCGAAAGAGCCGGTCGAGCGCCAGATCCTCAATATCGCGGAGCGCGGACGGGGCTTCGAAATCCACCCAGCCGACCACTCCCTTTACAAAAGCCGTTCGGCTCGCGACCTTGAGCAGATAATGCGTTTCATCAAGCACGGGTGCTGCCTGCACGAGAATGGTGCCGCTAACGCCATGAGCGGAGAGCAGCGGCGCAAGATCGTCA
The DNA here is from genome assembly GCA_041678065.1 of Parvibaculum sp. Taxonomy (GTDB): domain Bacteria; phylum Pseudomonadota; class Alphaproteobacteria; order Parvibaculales; family Parvibaculaceae; genus Parvibaculum. The sequence goes on from JBAYOU010000077.1 coordinate 940, forward strand.
GCTCCGAAGTCCTTGTAAATTCTCACTTCGGCAGGCGTGGGCCATTCGGTGAAAGGGTTGGAAAGTTTCCAGAAGTGCTGATGCGCATCAATCTTCATGGCATCGCCCCTCTCTCATCCGAAGGAAGAGGCGCCCGCGGATCGACAAGGCCCTGTGCCGCAAGATCGTGCCAGAGAGCGGGTGGGATCGGCGTCGCCGCCCAGGCGATGAGCTGTCCGAGTTCCTCCCTGCTGCCGACACCCGGAATGAGGCTCCGCACCGCAGGATGGGCAAGAGGGAAGCGAAGCGCGGCTGCCGGAAGCGGCACGCCATGTGCGTCACAAGCGGCATTCAGCGCGCGCACCCGCGCGACCACATCTTCGGGAGCGGCATCGTAATTGAACCGCGCACCATCTATCGCGCCTGTTGCGAGAATACCGGAGTTGAACGCCCCACCGATAATGACATCCCTTCCCTCGCGGGCGCATCGCTCAAGAAAGGGATCCAGCGCGTTTTGCTCAAGAAGCGTGTAGCGACCGGCGAGCAGGAAGCAATCCCATTGCCCGCGATCCAGTGCGAGGTTGCACACCTCCCACTCATTTGCGCCAATGCCAATGGCCCCGACGGCGCTTGCGCGGCGGAGTTCATCCATCGCCGTATAGCCACCTTCCATGGCAATGGCGAACAGTTCCTCATGGGCGGCGCCATGCGTCTTCTCGCCAATATCGTGCATCAACAGGATGTCGATGCGATCAAGGCCAAGGCGCTCAAGGCTCGCCTCGAAAGAGCGCATGATGCCGTCATGGGAATAATCGAAGACAGGCTCATAGGCGGGCGCGTCGATGAAATAATCACGCTGCTCATGCCAGCCTTCATTCGGCTGAAGAATGCGTCCGACCTTGGTGGAGATGATGAATTGGTCGCGGGGCTTGTCTCTGAGGAAAGCACCGAGCCTCGTTTCGCTGAGGCCGAAGCCGTAAAGGGGGGCGGTATCAAAATAGCGCAGCCCCGCATCCCACGCCGCCTGAAGCAGTGCGGTTGCCTTGTCATCCGTCAATGGACGGTAGAGATTACCCAGCGGCGCTGCCCCGAACCCGAAGGACGGCAGCCTTTCCATGGGCGATCCGGATACGCCCAATGGCCCCATCGCGCTCATCCTCCCGACGTTTCATATACATGATGATATTTTATAAGTAAATCGAATGAGGAATGTTCAGGCATCACTCAGTCGTGCGGAAACCTCGTTCGCAGCCGCGCGGAGCCGCGTTGCGACTTCTTCCTTGCTGTGGCGGTTAATGACGAGGCGCACATAGGGAGCGGTGATGGCGGCAACGAGCTTCTCACTTCCGGTGCCGAGAATGGGACAGGAAATATCCCACACACCTTCCATGATACGACTTTCTTCGATCATGAAACCCTTTTTGCGGAGGCGTTTTCCTTCCGCCTCCAGCGCGGCGAGATCGAGCTTTTTTCCCTGACGCTTCAACATGGCGAGAAGGGAAGCGCGCGATCCTTCATCCATATGGGCGAGGATGCAACGTCCCGAGCCTGTCTCAAGAAGGGGCTGACGATAGCCGACACGAACCGTGACGCCCACAAGATCGGGCGATTCCGCTCTGCTGATCACCACGATCTGTTCGTCAGAGGCAATCGCCAGATGGCATGGATAGCGTGTTTCCGCCGCGAACTCTTCCATAACTGGTCGTGCGATTTCGGTCAGTGCGCGATATTTCGGTCGCCTCAAACCGATCCGTAGAAGCTTGTCGGCCACCTGAAAATTATCTGTTTCCGCCTCGCGCTCGACATAGCCGCGCGCTTCGAGAACGGCGAGCATACGGAAGATTTCTCCTTTCGTGCGCCCCATCTCGTCGGCAAGCTGGACAAGCGAATAGGCGCGCGCCCTTTCCGAAAGAAACTCCAGAATATCGAGGCCTTTTTCCAGTGCAGGCGCGGAATAGCGCAAGGCGCTTGCCTTGCTCTCCGGGGCTTTACGTGTCGTGCCTTTCTGCTTTTCCATACCGCTCACTCCCAGCCCTTCACGCTGCAAGCCCGTTGACCCATTTGTTTCATATATGATAACGAAATTATATATATGAAATAACGCCTTTGGCCTTTTCAAGAAATGTCAGGCCTGGACAAAGCCTAACAGAAGGAAACTCCGGTGGCAGATGAAATCCGGATAACGGGATGGCGGACGGCCGACATCCGCTTCCCGACCTCAAGCGGATTCCATGGTTCGGATGCCATGAATGCCGACCCCGATTATTCGGCGGCTTATCTGGTTCTTGAGACGGACTGCGCCGGGCTTGAGGGGCATGGGCTTACCTTCACGATCGGGCGCGGCAATGATCTCTGCGTCGCGGCGCTCGATCTTCTCGCGGAGCGGCTTGTCGGCATGACGCTGAAGGAGATTGTCGGCGATATGGCAGCCTTCTGGCGCTTTATCACCGGTGATTCGCAGTTGCGCTGGCTTGGGCCGGACAAGGGCGTCATGCATCTGGCCACAGGTGCGGTAGTGAACGCGGTCTGGGATCTCTGGGCAAAAGCGGAAAACAAGCCCGTCTGGCAACTCGTCACGGATATGAGCCCGGCAGAGCTGCTGCGCTGCATCGACTTTCGCTACCTCACCAATGCGCTGACGCCGCAGGAAGGCCTCTCCCTGCTGGAGCGGGCGGCGGAAGGAAAAGAAGCGCGGAGAGCGAAACTGCTGAAGCATGGCTACCCCGCCTACACCACTTCTGCCGGATGGCTCGGCTATGATGATGAAACAATCAGCCGCCTTGCGCGCGAGGCTTATGCGCGTGGCTGGCGGCATTTCAAGCTGAAGGTGGGACGCAATCGCGCTGACGATATTCGCCGCGCCTCGTTGTTGCGCGAGGCAGTCGGGCCGGATGCAACGCTGATGCTTGATGCCAATCAGGTGTGGGAGGCCGGTGAAGCTATCGACTGGATGAAGGACTTCGCCCGCTTCAATCCGTGGTTCATCGAGGAGCCGACCTCACCCGACGACATTCTCGCACACAAGCAGATCCGCGACGCGATTGCTCCCATCAAGGTGGCGACGGGTGAGATGTGTCAGAACCGCATCATCTTCAAGCAATTCATGCAGGCCGACGCACTCGACATAGTGCAGATTGATTCGGCGCGTGTGGGCGGGCTGAGCGAAAACCTTGCCATCATGCTCATGGCGGCAAAGTTTGAAAAACCCGTCTGCCCCCATGCCGGCGGTGTCGGCCTTTGTGAATATGTCCAGCATCTGTCGATGATCGACTATCTCGCCATTTCGGGCACGGATGAAGGCCGCGTTGCCGAATATGTCGATCATCTCCACGAACATTTCGTCACGCCGTGCATCATGAAAGATGGGCGCTACATGCCGCCTTCAGAACCGGGTTTCAGCATCGAGATGAAACCGGATTCGATAGAGACATTCCGGCACAGGGCTGCGCGGTAAGTGCCTTGCCGATACTTTCGAGGCGTTTAACCCTGCAAGACGGCAAGAGCATTCATCGGACGCTTTTCATCGACCGGTTCCAGAGCACGAGGGATATACCGCCTATCAACAGGATTGTTGCAACTACAAGCCGCAATGTTACAGGTTCGCTCAAGATCAGCACGCCACCTATGGCAGCGATTGCGGGCACAGAGAGCTGGACGCTCGCCGCCCGGGTGGCGCTCAACAGGGGCAATGCCTGATACCATACGGCGTAACCCAGCCCTGACGTGATTGCACCGGAGACAATTGCCAGCGCCACCCCATACGGCTCTATTGCGGCAGAACCGAAACTAAGGATGCTCAGGGCCAATGCGATGGGTAACGCATACAGAAAATTCGCTGCCGTGGCCGCGGTCGGGTCGGTGGCGCCTCTGCCACCAAGTGAATAAAAGCCCCATGCTATTCCGGCAATGCCCATCAGCATTGCGCCCAGGGGATTGGGTACTGCGATCCCGGGGAATAGAAGCACCAAGAGGCCACCCACAGCAACGCACAAGCCTGACGATGACATCAGGGAGAGCTTTTCTCCCGCGAGAAGCGCGGCGCTTATCATCGTCAGTTGCACGGCACCAAACAGAATGAGCGCCCCACTACCCGTATCAAGATATTGGTATGAAAATGAGAAGCAGGCCATGTAGGCAAAAAGCGAACCAATGGTCATCCAGTTCGGCCGGCGAATGACAAAAGATGGCCACCGGAGAAGAAGGATACCGAGTAGAGCAACTGTGCCGGCTGCCAACCTTATCGATGTGAAGGATGCGGCATCGATATGTTGCCCCTCAAGCGCCAATCGACACAGAACAGAGTTTGCTGCAAAGGCGATCATTGCGATCGCAGTCAGGATGATAATTTTCAAAAGCGGCTTCTGTTTTGCGAGGCTGAGATCAGGACTGGGCGGACGTCAAACTGTCGGAGCGTCATTCGTGCTCAAGACAAGACGCGATATTGTGCTGCCGGGTGAGAAGCCGCAACCCGATCGCCCCTGCCAAACAATTTATGCCGCATGGTGCCGCTCTTATATGCGGTCTTGTAAAGACCTCGGCTTTGAAGCTCCGGCACGACCATATCGACAAAATCATCGATCGATTCAGGCATCACCGTATAGGCGAGGTTGAAGCCGTCTATTCCAGACACCTCAAACCAGCGTTGAAGCTTGTCCGCAACAGTCTGCGGCGATCCGACCAGAATTTGCCCCGCGCCACCAATCGCCAAGGTGTCAGCCCATTCGCGCACTGTTGCCGCACCAAGGGATTTCAACGCGGACTGAATAGCATTGGACTCAACCTGCTCTATGGTCGCATCCATATCGAGCTTGGAAAGGTCCAGGCCTGTCCAGCCAGAGAGCAGTGCCAGAGCACCGTTCCTGTCGCCATATTTTTTATAGTCATCCAGTTTTTCCTCCGCCTCTTTGTCAGTGGACGCAACAATCGCGGTAATGACGGAAAAAATCTTGAGGTCCCCCGGCTCACGTCCCTGACCCACGGCCTCCCGACGCAGCTTTTTGACAACATCAGCCTGCCCTTCAGGAGAGTTTCCGGCAATAAACACACACTCTGCATGGCCACCAGCAAAAGCCTGCCCCTTGTCAGATGCTCCGGCCTGAAACAATACGGGCGTACGCTGTGGCGACGGCTCACAGAGATGAACGGCTTCGAGATTGAAATATGCGCCCTCATGCTTGATCGAATGCACCTTGGAGGGATCGGTGAAAATACCCTTCTCCTTGTCTTTCAGAACGGCGCCATCTTCCCAACTTTGTTCCCAGAGTCGGTAGACAACTTCCATGTACTCGGCAGCTATGTCGTAGCGCGTGTCATGAGCGGTTTGTTGCTTTTCACCCACACTTTTCGCGGCACTGTCCAGATAACCTGTCACGACGTTCCAGCCCATACGTCCATTCGTCAGGTGATCGAGTGACGAAATCTTGCGCGCAAAGCTGACGGGCGGCTCATAGGGAATTGACCCCGTAACGCCGAAGCAAAGATTCTCAGTCACAGACGCCATGACCGGAACGATTGTGAATGGATCATTGGACGGAACCTGGGTTGCCGCACGCAACGCGGCGTCAGGCGTCCCGCCGAAGACATCATAAACACCCGTTACATCGGCAAGAAAAATGCCGTCAAACAGACCGCGCTCCAGCGTCCGCGCCAGATTCTGCCAATATTTCATCGTATTGAACGATGACGAATTGTCCCGCGGATGGCGCCACAAACCTTGCGATTGGTGCCCGACGCAATTCATATCGAACGCACATAGAAGCATTTCCTTTGGCATCGCTCTCCCCATCCTCAGCGCCATTCCGGATTTCATCTAATGATAGTTTTATCATTACGTCCGATTGTCAACAGATAATGATATTATTATCATTACCGGCTATAGTCGTCCGATAACCGATCTTCCAAGGCACCCGCGTATCGTCATGATTGCTCTAAACCTTACGCCCTTGCTGCTCCTGCTTTATAGTTGCTCATTCCCTTCATGCCTCCGGATCAACGATGCCCGTGAAACAGACGAAACCCACCC
>JBAYOU010000078.1:0-6863 GCA_041678065.1 Parvibaculum sp.
CGTCTCGGAGACATTGCGGTCGCAAAGCTCATAGACACGCTGAATATGCTCCCAGCGTACCCGGTCTGCCGACATCGGGTTTTCCGGCGGGTCGGCCTTCTCGCCGCCTGTCGCGAGAAGGGCCGCTTCGATCTGGTCAGCATCGGACGGTTTGGCGAGGTAATCGACCGCACCGAGCTTCACCGCCGTGACCGCCGTTGCGATATTGCCGTAACCCGTCAGCACGACAATGCGAGCCTCGGGTCGGGCGGCCTCAAGAGCGGCCACGACATCAAGGCCGTTGCCATCCTCAAGCCGCATATCCACCACAGCAAAACCCGGCTTCTTCGTCCGAGCGAGTTCCTTGCCCTCCTTGACAGTATTGGCCGTCAAGACCTCGAAGCCACGACCTTCCATTGCGCGGGCAAGCCGGGTGAGGAAAGGCACGTCGTCATCGACGAGCAGCAGGGTGCGGTCTTCAGGAAGGACAGGGCCGTTTTCGTCGGAAGTGTTTGCAGGCTGGGTCACATTCAATCCAATCTTCGTCGGAAGTACTCAATTTTATGCCGAAGAGATCGGCAAAGCCAAGCGAGCGGTGGCCATCAACTTCATTCACCCATGGCCGGATAGACAGGCTCCGCCTCAACGGCACTGCGCGGCCAGCGCACGGTGATCATCGCACCTGCCACCGCATCGTCCCGATTGGCAATATCGACCGTGGCGCCAGTTCGCTCCAGGAATGTCTTGCCGATGAAAAAGCCAAGTCCCATGCCCTCATGGTTTCCGTCATCCGGATGTCGCTTGCCCTTGTCGCGGGGCCGCGTCGTCACATAAGGCTCGCCGATCTTTTCGAGGACATCGAGAGAGAAGCCCGGGCCGTCATCGCGGATCGTGACCGTTACATGGGATTTGTTGTGGCGCGCTGTTACTGCCACTTCGCTTCGGGCAAAGTCGGCCGCGTTTTCGATGAAATTGCCAAGACCGTAGAGCATTTCCGGGCGGCGCAAGATTTCAGGCTCGGCGAAGCCTTCATCTTCCGCAATCGTCTCGATACGGAAGGTTACATCTCCGCCGCGATAGGGTGTGACGATTTCGTCCAGCAATCCCTGGAGTGGCAAGCGCAGATAGATCGCATCTGCCTCATCCGGCTCGCGGGAAAGACGCGAAAGAATATCGCGGCAGCGTTGCGCCTGGCTATGAATGAGCGCGAGGTCTTCCTTCAGCTCCGCTTCATTCGTCTGCCCGCGCAGCAATTCTTTCGAGACAAGAGAGATGGTGCCGAGCGGCGTACCAAGCTCATGCGCTGCAGCTGCCGCAAGCCCGTCAAGGGCGGAAAGGCGCTGCGCGCGTGCAAGTACAAGCTGCGTTGCAGACAGCGCCGCCGACATGCGCCGCGATTCCTGCGAAACACGCCACGCATAGGCCGCCATGAAGAGAAGGCCGAGCATGAGAGCAATCCAGTGCCCTGTCACATAGAGCGCGGGCAGGTCCGGTGTCTCGCCGGGCCGCCACGGCAGCGGCATGTGAAACCAGGCAAGCACCGTCACATAGCTGAGCGCCTGCACCAGCAAAAGCCCCGTGCTCAGCAGCGACAGGGTGGATGCCGAAATGGCCACCGGTGCCATGAAGAGAAGCGCGAAGGGATTTTGCATGCCGCCTGTGAGAAAGATCAGCACGGCAAGCTGTGCAAGGTCGATTGCGAGATAGATGGCGGCTTGCCAGTCAGGCAGGCGTGTCGAGGAGCGATAGCGCAGCGTGAGAAACACGTTGAGCCATGCGGACGCTGCAATGACGGCAAGGCAAAGACCGAGCGGCAGGGGAAAGCCGAGCGCGAAATGTACGATCAGCACAGCGGCAAGCTGCCCCGCAATCGCAAGCCAGCGCAGAATGACGAGCGTCTGAAGCCGCACCCGTCCGCTCGGATCGCTCGGCGCGATGCGGCCCGCAAGGAAGTTCCGTTTCAGCCAGCGCATGGCGAAGCGGTCGTCAATCGTGTGCATGGATATCTCCGTGCCCATCCCGTTTTCCGGGTGACAGTCTAGTGTCTTGCAGGCAATGCGTCATGTGAAGCCGCAAGGATCAGGCGTTGGAGGGCCAGCCTGCTGCAAGCGGGCGTGTCTCGCCGATGCGCATGATCCAGCTATCCTCGGGGCGGTAGCCCATTTCATCCGCCGCCTTGAGGAAGCGTTCCGGCGGCTCGAAGGGCGGCTCGATGGTGAGAAGCACTGTCCCCCAATGCATGCCGACCACGCGGCGCGCCTTGAGGTCGAGGCCCATCTGTACCGCTTCTTCCGGCGTTGCATGGGAGGCCTTCATCATGACGCGCGGCTCATAGGCACCGATGCCAAGCAGCGCCGTATCGAAGGGACCATAGGCCTCGCCAATCTCACGAAAGATCGGGCCATAGCCGGAATCTCCGCCAAAGAAGAGGTGATGGCTATCGCTCTTCACGGCAAAGCCCGCCCAGAGCGTGCGGTTGGTGTCGAAGCCGGTGCGGCGCGACCAGTGAACCACCGGCAGCGCGGTGATCGAGACACCGCGCACCTCATGGCGCTCATGCCAGTCGAGTTCAATCACATTGGGGAAGCCGCGCTCGCGGAAGAAACTGCCAAGCCGGAGCGGCACCACAACCGTCATGTGCGCCTTGCCGGGCAGCCGCGCCAATGCGCGCTCATCAAGGTGGTCATAGTGATTGTGGCTGATGGCGAGAACATCGATTCGGGGCAGGGCGGAAATCGGTACGCCCGACTTCACAAAGCGACGCGGCCCGAGGCCCGCCGGCCCCGCATAGGTGGTGAGATAGGGGTCCGTCAGAACGGTGAGGCCGCCAATCCGAATGAGGAAGGAGGCGTGGCCGAGCCAGGTGAGAAAATCCTCGCCCTTCTCCGTATGGGCCACAAGATCGCGCACAGCTTCAGCGCGCGGTACCACATGGCCTTCCGGTATCTCGACCTTGCGGGTACCCATTTTGAGCATTTCGAGAAAGAAAGGTCCGGCATGGCGCATCCGGCCCTGGCCGCGGCTCGCACAGCCCTTGGGATTACGGAATGTACCATCAGGCAAGTGGTGCCACGGCTTTCCAGCCATGGGCTCAATCTCGCTATCTTCCAGTTCGGCGGCGTCAGCCGCGCGACCGGACCGTCCTTTACGATCAGTCATTACTACCCGGGTTCAGGATAAGTATCCCCAATAGATAGGGCTTCCCGGCACCTGAGCAAGAAGCCTTGTCAGTAAGTTCCGGCAGCACGCAGCATGGCGGCGATTTCGCGGAAATGGTTTTCCTCTGCCAGATCAAGCGCGGAGCGGCCCGTCATGTCGGTTTCCTGCACGTCAACACCGTGCCGGATCAGTGTTTCCACAAGGGCGGCATGGCGCGCGCGGGTGGCGATCAGAAGCGGCAGATCGCGATTGGCCCCCGATCTGTTCGGGTCGGCACCTGCGGCAAGCAAAACCTCCGCTATGTCCGCCCTTCCCAGGATCGACACAACGGTGAGCGGCGTCGAACCATCCGGCGCACGTCGGTTCGGGTCCGCGCCATGCTCCAGAAGGAGTTTCACCGTTGAAAGATGACCGTTTCCGGCAGCGAGAACGAGCATCGGAATGCGGTCGCGGCCGGATTCATTGGGCGATACGCCTTTGATGAGCTCCGCCTTAAGCACCTCGTCATTTCCTGTGCGCGCTGCGTGAACCGTCTCATTGTCGATGATGTAGTTGCTCGGCCCACCCGGCTGCATCGCCGCTACGGGCGCTGCAAAGCAAAGCGAAAGGGCCAGAAATGCCCCCACCGCCAGCGCGCTGCCGCAGCGTGTCATATTGCCGCCGGGATGGAATCTCGAATGCCCAAACATTGGTCTCAGCGCTCATTAACGATAGACAGAAGTTGAACCAGACACCCCGCCCGGTCCCCGTGTGGCCACTATAAACGATCACGCCGGTCAGGTATTCCTTTAACCTCCGCAAAGAGCGGCGAGAAGCAGGCAAGCTGCTACAAAATCCCGGAAACTCGGGAAAACATCGGAAATCAGGGAGAGAAAGCATGACGCGGAACGGCAAGATCGCTCTTGTGCTGGGCATCATCGCGGCTATTGCGGCGGGGGTGTTGCTCTCCGAACTGGTGATCGGCAGCACTGAAAACCGCAATCCGGGCGGCAGTTCACCCGCTGCGGCAAGTGTTGGCGGGCCGTTCAGCCTCGTCACCCATGAGGAGCAGGCGGTTACGGAAGCGGATTTCCGGGGCCGCTACATGCTTCTCTATTTCGGCTTTACCTTCTGCCCGGATGTCTGTCCGACCGAACTTGGCGCCATGTCGGCGGCGGTGAACCTTCTGGGCGAGGATGGCGCAAAAGTGACGCCTGTTCTCATCACCATTGATCCCGAGCGCGACACGCCGGAGGTGCTTTCGCGCTATGTGAAGCTCTTCCATCCGCGCCTTGTGGGCCTGACAGGCACGCCGGAACAGATCGCGGCGGCAGCGAAGGCCTGGCATGTCTATTACCGCAAGGTCGATGACGAAGCCTCGTCTGCCGATTACACGATGGACCACTCTTCCATCGTTTTTCTGATGGGGCCGGATGGCGAATATCTGAAACTCTTCCGCCCGATGACGACGCCCGAAGAAATGGCCTCCACCATTCGCGAACATCTTGAATAGGTCAGCAATACTGCGGCTTTTCGCAGGTTTCTGCGCCTTGACGGGCCCGATCAGCGGTCCTATTCTGCCCGTCATGGAATGGAACCGTCATATCGCTTCCGGCCTCGGCCTTGACCTCGCGCTTCTTCGGCGCGCTCTTCTCTGCGCCTGAGCGCAGAAAACATTCCCCTTTCCGACATTTTCCGACTAATTCTTGCGCCCGTGTCAGCGCCGTAAAGGCTGCCGCGCGTGCCGACCCCCGCGAAATTGCGAGATCACGCCCATGTTGAAAGATCCTTCCGTCAAATATCGGCCCTTCCCGCCGGTGCAACTGAGTGACCGGCAATGGCCGAACCGCACCATTACCAAGCCGCCGATCTGGATGAGCACCGACCTTCGCGACGGCAATCAGGCGCTTTTCGAGCCGATGAATGCGGAGCGGAAGCTGCGCATGTTCCAGATGCTGGTGAAGATCGGCTTCAAGGAAATCGAAGCCGGCTTCCCTTCGGCCTCCGACACGGATTTCGGTTTCATCCGCGAGCTCGTCGAAGGCGGCCATGCGCCGGATGATGTGAAGATCGAAGTGCTGACACAGGCGCGACCCGAACTCATCGCCCGCACAATGGAAAGCCTGCGTGGCGCGAAGAACGCCATTGTCCATGTCTATAATGCGACCGCGCCGAATTTTCGCGAAGTCGTGTTCGGGCAGGGCAAGCAAGGCGTGAAGGCGATTGCCACCGAGAGCGCCCATCAGATCCGCGAAATTGCGGAGACAATGCCGGAGACGAACTGGACCTTCCAGTACAGCCCCGAAGTCTTTTCCGGCACGGAACTCGACTTCGCCAAGGAAGTGGTCGATGCGGTGACGCAGGTCTGGGATGCCAGCCCTGAGCGCAAGGTCGTCATCAATCTGCCCGCCACCGTGGAAATGGCGACGCCGAATATCTATGCCGATCAGGTGGAATGGATGCACCGCAATCTCGAAAGGCGGGATGGGATCATCATTTCCGTTCATCCGCATAATGACCGTGGTACAGCTGTCGCCGCTGCCGAACTCGCGGTGATGGCGGGCGCTGATCGTGTGGAAGGCTGCCTCTTCGGCAATGGCGAGCGCACGGGCAATGTCGATCTCGTGACGCTGGCGCTCAATCTCTACAGCCAGGGCATTCATCCCGGCCTCGACTTCTCGCAGATCAACGAGATCGCGCGCACGGCTGAATATTGCACGCAACTGCCGATCCATCCGCGCCACCCCTATGTGGGCGACCTGGTTTTCACGGCGTTTTCCGGTTCGCATCAGGATGCGATCAAGAAGGGCTTTGCCGCCTACAAGCCGGGCGATATCTGGGAAGTGCCCTATCTGCCGGTTGATCCGAAAGATCTGGGCCGCACCTATGAATCGATCATCCGCGTGAATAGCCAATCCGGCAAGGGCGGTGTCTCTTACCTGCTCGAAACGGAGTATGACCTCCGTCTGCCGCGACGCCTGCAGGTAGAGTTCAGCCAGGCCGTGCAGAAGGTGACGGATGACAGCGGCAAGGAAGTGCGCGCTGCCGACATCTGGAAAATCTTCGAGAAGGAATATCTCACCCTCGCAGACCCCATCGAATATATCTCGCATACGCTTTTCGATGAGGGCGGCAAGCAGGGTGTGAAAATCCGTGTACGGCGCTTCGGCAAGGAAGAGCAGCTTGAAGGTTTCGGCAATGGACCTATCGATGCTGCTATGGCCGCGCTGAAGCTCGGCATCGAACTGCGCCAATATGAAGAACACTCCATTGGCTCTGGCACGGACGCGAAGGCCGTCGCCTTCATGGAAGTGGCGGACCCTGAATATGCGGGCGACCTTTTCGGCGTCGGCATTGATGCGAATATCATCACCGCCTCCTACAAGGCGATGATCTCGGCTGCGAACCGCGCGGCAGCGCGCCTCGACCCCGCCGACCGCCGCCGCCTCTGCGGCGGCTGAGGCCCGCCAGACGCAAGAGCCGCCATGATGTGTTCATGGCGGCTTTTTGCTGCCTTGCGCCCTAATTATTTGCCGTAATGCACACAAAATTCACTTGGAGCGCGGGCAGCGGCGACCTACATCTAATGTTGCGCCGCAACATGAGGCGGCGGCAGGGGTGAGCCAGAAGGCCGCCCGTAGCGAGGTGTTGCGTGCTTTATCATTTCTACGAACTCAATCATGCGGCGGTTGCGCCGTTTCGTGCAGCGGCGGAAATGGGGCTCTGGGCGCTCCGGCATCCGATGA
>JBAYOU010000079.1:0-6857 GCA_041678065.1 Parvibaculum sp.
CGCCATAGATCATGAACCTGTCACCCATTGCCCGTTCTCCCCTGAAATGGCCACCCGGCCGGGCCTGAAAGCGGCAATGACAGGCCGCAATGTCAGCCCCATTTAGCCCCGGGAAGCCACGGGATTGCAAACCCGGAACTGCCCAAGAAAAAAGGCCATCTGCACGACAGATGGCCTTGAATCATCGTCCCGGCACCCGAGCAGGGCGCGGCGCCTTGCTTAGCCCTGGCGGGCCTTGAAGCGGCGGTTCGTCTTGTTGATGATGTAAATGCGTCCCTTGCGGCGCACGAGACGGTTGTCCCGATGCCGATTCCGGAGCGATTTCAGCGAGTTACGGATTTTCATGGCTCAACCTCGGATCGGGGCCAGCGGCAGACACGGAACGGCTCTGCATCGCTTCCGGCCCGCTGCCGGAACGCCCTTGAATTGTTGGCGCGGAAACTAAGCGGGCGGCCCCGGCCTGTCAACAGTCAGTCGAGGGCTTACGCATTTTCCGAATTTCCAAGCTACTGTTTGAGCTTAGCACTTGTTATGTTTCCCTCTTCAAGTGGCCGTTACCATGTGGACGGTAACCCCGTCCAGACCGAGGGTTGAATGGATTGATACGGGTTTTCGGGGGAAATCTCGCGAATACCGACAAGATGAGCAAGGTGAATGCCGTTTTGATGGCCCTCACCTTCATTATGCTTATTGGTGCGGCCTTTTCTGCGTTAACGCTTTCCCTGCGCACAAGTTCGAATATCGACGATGCGGTTGAAGCGCTGAAGATTCGCAGCGAGCTCAAGGAAATCATGAGTCTTGTGCAGGATGCGGAGATTGGCCAGCGCGGCTTTCTTCTCACCCGCGATCCGCGATATCTGGAGCCGTATAACGCCGCCCGCCTGCTCATCGACCGCAGGCTGAAGGCGCTCGAGACAATTGTGGAGCCCGATTCCGAACAGGCCGCCCGTTTCAAGCAGCTGCGCGAAGCAACAAGGCGGCGGCTTCAGGAAACCGATACGACCATTGCCCTTGGCCGCGAAGGCCGCTTTGGCGAAGCACTGACTGTCATCAGCCGTGACGGGGGCAAGGCGCTGATGGATGAGATTCGCGTCATCATTCAGGATGCACGCGCTGCCGAAAGCGCGCGGCATGAAGAGCGCGCTGCGAAGATGAACTCGTCGCGTGCGTGGCTTTCCACCTCGCTGATCGGCACGCTTGGCGCTTCTCTGGTGCTTGCCATCCTTTCATTGCAATTGACGCGCCACCAGTTTGCCACTGTGACGAGCAAACGCGATCAGCTCATCATTCTCAATGAAGAACTAGAGGCCCGCGTCCGCGAACGCACGCAGGAACTCGAAATTGCGCGCGAAAGAGCAGAAGCGGAAACCAACCGCGCTGAATATGAGCGTGGCCGCGTGGAACTTTTGCTCCGCGAAGTGACCCATCGCGTCGGAAACAACCTCGCAATGGTGTCATCGCTTCTTCGTATGCAACAGGCGAAACTGGATGATGATGTTGCGCGTTCAGCTATTGAAACGGCACGTGGTCGCATTCAAACGATCAGTACGGCGCAGCGGCGCCTGCGCCTTGGTGATGATCTGCAATCAACATTGGTTGATGGGCTTCTCGAAGCCGTCGTTTCTGATCTTGCTGATTCAGCGCTTGATGGCACGGCGATCAGCATTTCGGGCCAATTCGATCCGCTGGTCGTCTCGGCGCGTGATGCCACAACTCTTGCGGTGGTGCTCGGTGAGCTTATATCAAATGCTATCAAGCACGCCTTTGATGGCCGCGACAGTGGCACGATTCGCGCAAGCTTTACCATCGATAGCGATGGCACACCTTGCATGGCGGTGGAGGATGACGGTATCGGGCTTGATACATCCGATGACTCTACAATGCGCTCGGGCCTTGGCTCGATGATCATCGAAAGCCTCTCGCGGCAGTATGGCGGTGAGATCGAAAAGCGAACTAATGAACAGGGTGGCACGTCCATCATCATCCGGCTTCCGAAGCTGCGGATTTTTGATGCAAACACCGTTGAGCAGCAGGGCGAGAAGTGAGGATGGAAAATTTGTGGAGTGAAACAGGGCTCCTCGACTCCGTAAGGAGCATCATTCCGGTGTGGTTTTCAAACAGCACTCATAGGTCTGACGGCATGTCAGGCGACGGTGAAGGCGAGCGCGATTCCGCACCTCTCGCCGGGCAAAAGGTACTCGTCGTCGAGGATGAGTTTTTTGTCGGCCTTGAGATCGCGCATACGCTGGAAGCAGCAGGCGCCGAAATTGTCGGTCCCGCATGGTCGCTTGCAGACGCTGAAAAACTCGCCGACGCCCCCATCGACATGGCCGTTCTCGACGTAAACATGAACGGTGAATATGCAATCGACCTCGCCGTGCAACTAAAGCGCAAGGGCGTGCGAACGGTTTTCGCAACCGCACATATTGATGATGACGCGCTCTTTCAGGGTGAAGCGGCGACCATTCCGCGATTGAGCAAACCGACCACGGCCCGTGCGCTTCTGCGCGCGCTTGTGCCCGCCAACTGATCTTTCCTACCGTATCCAAGAGTATCCCAAGATGAACACGACCTGCGAGACCGTCATCCGGTCCTCCGAAGAAGAAACTACGGCCACATTGCCGGACGAAGACATCATCATGCATCGCCCGCTCTGGTTCCGCGAGGCGCTTGCCGCACCTTTCGAGAGCCGCACCCTCAATGTGGATGGAACGGATATTCACTATCTGCGCTGGGGCAATGATGATCCGGCGCGCCCCGGGCTTCTTTTCGTGCATGGCAACGGCGCGCATGCGCATTGGTTCCACTTCGTGGCGCCGCTGCTGACCGAGTATTACAACGTCGCCTCCATGGATCTCGGTGGCATGGGAGATAGCGGCTGGCGCCTGAGCTATACGCGCGAGAGCTTCGCCCGCGAAATCGGTGAAGTAGCGCTCGCAGCAGGCCTCGGACCAAAGCCTGTCGTTGTCGGTCATTCCTTTGGTGGTTTCGTCTCGCTGATGGCGGGCAAGCACTATGGCGAGCAACTTGGTGGATTGATCCTGTGCGACTTTACCGTACGCCCTGCCGACAACCCGCATGAGTGGTTTCTGAACCAGCCGCCGCGGCGACCGACAAAGATTTACAAGAGCTTCGAGGAAGCAACATCACGCTTCCGCCTTGCGCCGCTTCAGCCCTGCGCCAATGGTTTCATTCTCGATTATATCGGCCCGCTGAGCCTGCGCGCTGTCACCAAAGGCGAAACGCGCGGCAAGCGCACCTTCGAGGAAACCGGCTGGACGTGGAAGTTCGATCACTCAATCTTTGACGGGCTGCGCATGGGCGGGGACCATGCGGAGATCTACCGCAATCTCGCCTGCCGGGGCGCAACCATGTTCGGCCTCGACAGCAAGGATTACGATCCGAAGACGGTGCAATTCCTCCGCGAGCTTTCGCCAGAGAAACCTGTCTTCACCGTGCCGAATGCACAGCACCACATTATGCTGGATCAACCACAGGCTTTCGCAACCGCCGTCGCGGTGTTGATGGCCCAGTGGCAGGCTGAAGGCGCATTGGGATGACGATGCCCGTCACGCTCGCCCTGCTTGCGGCAAGCGTGGCATGCGCCGCTTTCCTCGCCTGGCTGGAGCGCAGACCGGTTGAGCCCGGTCGCGTGCGTCTCCTGCCGACAACACCACTGATTTTTGTCTCAATCTTCGTGGCACTGATGATGCTTGTTCACGTCGTCAATCTGCTCGGCTTTCGCACGGGCAGCTGAGGCCGCTTAGTGGCTGTTTGAAAACTTCGCCAAGGTCGATTTAATCGTCAGTAAACCAACTTCGTCATGGCCGGGCTTGACCCGGCCATCCACGTCTTTGCAAATAAACCCAAAGATAAAGACGTGGATGGCCCGATTAAATCGGGCCATGACGATGTAGAGGAAGAGACTTTTCAAACAACCGCTTAGTGGAGCCCGATCTCTTCTTCTTCCTCATCCGTAAAACCGCCATCCGTGCTGCGAAGGTTTTTCAGCACCGGATGGAAGATCGCAAAAGCGAGGATAGCCGCAGAAAGAACGGCCCCCAGAACAAAGGGTGCCGAATGCATGAAATAGAAGAGCGGAATGCCGATCGCCGGATTGAGGATATGGCCCGTTGCCGCTGTGGAACCGATAAGCCCGGCAACCGCCCCCTGATCCTTGAGCGACACGGAAAGCGACGCTCCGGCTGAAAGACCGGCGCGCAAAAAGCCGAAGCCAAGCCCTGCCAAGGTGAGCGCGGAGACGAGCACCCCGTAAGAGCCGCCCAGTACCAGCATCATGAAAGAGATGATCATGGTGACGGCACCCCAGCGCAGCAGGAACTGCACCGAAAGATCGAACCGCTGGATGAGGCCAAGCTGCGCGACAAGCGTTGCCATCGCCATCGCCATCATGCCAACGCTCACAAGCTGGGTTGCCTCTGACCCGCCCATGGAGAGTTCGGCCATCAGATAGAAAGCGAAAAGCTGCATCATGATGGATTGGGTGAGGCTCAACACCACACCGATGCTGAGCCAGGGCATCACATTCGGCGCTGTCCATTTCAACGCCGCGCGCTTTTCCTGTTTTTCAGCAAGCATCTTTTTCGGACGGGTGCGTTCTGGCAGCAATATCCAGATCGCAACGCTGCTCACCAGCGCGAGAAGCCCGACCGCGAAGAAAGGCGCGAGAATGTGGATTTCTGCAAAAGCTGCCGCAACGCCCGGCCCCACCACCGTACCAAGACCAAAAGCTGCGCCGATCTGGGCGATGGAGCCTGCCCGCTCCGCCCGTGTGGTTCGGTCGGCGACATAGGCTTGCGAAGCCGGCATGGCTCCCGAACCGAATATGCCAAAAATCGCCCGCGCACCCATGACGAGGGGGAACATGAGCGCCATTGAAATCCAGTGGAGATAGCCCGCCAGCAGCACCACACCGACCAGAGATGTCGAGATGCCAAAGCCGAGCACACCGATGAGAATGACGGGCTTTCGTCCCATCACGTCGCTTCGCGTGCCCCAGAAAGTACTGGTCAGCACCCATAACGCCGCAGAAAGCGAGAAGATCATTGTCGTCTCGAATTCGGTCATGCCGAGATCGGCGGCGATGGGCGGTAGCACCGCAAAAACAAGCGTCTGCCCCATGCCAACCGAAAGCAGGCAGACAAAAAGAATGAAGAAGGCACGCTTGCGCTCTTTTGGCGTGGTCGCGCGCACGCCCTCCGGTACCTTCACGGCGACCGGGGGCATTTCAGCGGCTGGCTTCTCCGCTGTCTTTTCTTCATCTGCCGACATGGAACGGAGTTCTCCGGGAAACAGCCACTCTGCGGAAGGGACAGCTCCTTTGCATCAACCGGCCATTCCTTTACGTCAAACCCGATGGGCTTTCCAGCCCGCTCGCAAGGCATTGCCCCGAAACTTTAACTTTCGCGCCGTCCGCATCCCTACCTGCACCGCCCTGGCGACCTGCCCCAGCGAAAGACTGTTGAAATACCCGCCCGTTTGACAGGAAAGCCGGACTGGCTGCCTACTTCCCGACATCAAAATTTGGCTTTCCGGGGAGGAGACTATGGAACTGGGTTTCAGCGCGGCCGATGCCGCCTTTCGCGATGAGGTGCGCAGCTTTCTGGATGAAGAGCTGACGCCTGATCTGCGCGCTGTCGGCCGCCGTATGACGAGCGTCTATGCGGATTACGACACGACAATGGCGTGGCACAAGAAGCTCTACAAGAAGGGTTGGGTCGCGCCCGCCTGGCCCGTCGAATATGGCGGCTGCGACTGGAGCGTGATCCAGCATTACATATTCTCAAGCGAGCTTGCCGCTGCAGGCGCGCCGCCCCTCTCGCCCATGGGCCTTGGCATGTGCGGGCCGGTGCTGATCGGCTATGGCACGCCGGAACAGAAAGCCTATTACCTGCCGCGCATGCTATCTGGCGAGGATTTCTGGTGTCAGGGTTATTCCGAACCGGGGTCAGGCTCGGACCTTGCGAGCCTGCAGATGAGCGCGGTCGAAGATGGCGATGGCTTCATCTGCAACGGCCAAAAAATCTGGACGACCCATGCCAATTACGCGAACCGGATTTTCAATCTGGTTCGTACCTCGCGGGAGGATATTCCCCAACGCGGCATCACCTTCATCCTGATCGACATGGATACGCCCGGCCTCACCGTGGAACCGCTCATCATGTTGTCGGGCGAGCATATCCAGAACCAGATATTCTTCACCGATGTGCGCGTACCGAAAAAGAATGTCGTCGGCAAGGTAGGCGATGGCTGGACGGTTGCCAAATATCTGATGCAGTTTGAACGCGGCGGCCATGCCTATGCGCCGGGGCTGCATGTGCGCCTCGCGCGCATCCGCCAGATCGCAAGTGCGGAAGCGGGAAATGGCGGTGGACGGCTTGTCGACGATGCGGACTTCGCGGCAAAGATTGCGTCCGCCTCGTCCGAGATCACCGCGCTTGAATATACAGAGCACCGCATCATGTCCGCCTTGTCGAACGGGCAGGCACCGGGCGCCGAATCCTCGCTCCTCAAAACACGCGGCACCGAGATCAGCCAGCATCTGACCGAGATTGCGCTGGAGGCTATTGCCTTCTACGCGCTCCCCTTCCAGCCGCACGCGACAGCGCCGGGCGGGCCCGTGCCGGATGCGCCTGCCGCTTCACCCAACGATGGTCCAGCAGGCCCCGATTATTCATGGCCCGTCACCGCGAAATATCTCAATGACCGCGCCGGCTCCATCTATGCCGGCACGAATGAGATTCAGCGCAACATCATGGCAAAGGCCGTGCTCGGCCTTTGATATCTGAGGCTGGGATATATGAGATGGGTCAGCGTGCCATCAAACGGCGCGCGCC
>JBAYOU010000080.1:0-6819 GCA_041678065.1 Parvibaculum sp.
AATACACCCGACTGCCATTGTCGACCCGGGGGCGCAGATCGCGGCCGATGTTACCGTCGGCCCCTATTGCGTTGTGGGCGGCAATGTAACGCTCAGTGAGGGTGTCGTTCTCCATTCCCATGTGGTTGTGGAAGGGCACACGAGCATTGGTGCACGGACCCAGATATTCCCGTTTGCGTCCATCGGCCATGCGCCGCAGGACCTGAAATACAAGGGTGAGCCAAGCCGTCTCGACATTGGCACGGACAATCTGATCCGCGAACATGTCACCATGAACCCCGGCACAAGCGGCGGCGGTATGCTGACGCGCGTTGGCAATCATTGTGCCTTTCTAGCAAGCTCCCATGTCGGTCATGACTCGATCATCGGTGACCATGTCGTCTTCTCGAACAACGTGATGCTGGCCGGTCACTGCAAGATTGATGACTATGTGATCTTCGGCGGCGGCGCGGCGCTTCATCAGTTTGGCCGGGTTGGCAAGCATGCCTTTGTGGGCGGTATGAGCGCGGTCGAGAATGACGTGATCCCCTATGGTCTTGTGGTCGGCAATCGCGCAAACCTCATGGGGCTCAACCTTGTAGGGCTCAAGCGACGCGGTTTCTCCCGCGAGCAGATCCATGCAATGCGTGATGCCTATAATTCCATTTTCGCGGATGAGGGTACGCTGCGGGACCGCGTTGAACAGGTCGCAGAACGGTTTGCGGACAATGCGGATGTGATGGAGATCGTGGATTTCATCCGCGCTGAAGCTGATCGCGCCCTCTGCATGCCACGCCCCGGCCGGGCGGCATGATCGCTTACCATGAGCGCCAGCCAAAAACCCCGCAAACTCGGCATCGCTGCCGGTAGTGGACCAATGCCCGTCGCGCTTGCCGAGGCGGCGCGATCTGCCGGGCGCGATGTCTTCATTATCGGCATCAAGGGCGCTGCAGAAAAGGAAATCGAACGCTTTCCCCATGCCTGGGTTGGTATCGGTGCAATGGGGGAGTTCGTCCGTCTGCTGAAGGAAGAGCGTTGCGAGGATGTGGTGCTTATCGGGCCCCTCCGTCGCCCGAGCCTTGCCAGCATCATTCCCGACAAGCTCGGTCGCCAGATCATGCCGCGCGTGGCGCGGTGGATGCTGCAGGGTGATGACGGGCTGCTTCGGGGAATCGCTGCCTATCTCGAGGAAGAACACGGGCTCCGCGTCGTCGGTGCGCATGAAATCGCAAGAGAGATGCTAACGCCGCCCGCCTTGCTGACAAGCACAGCACCCAATGAGGCGGATGAGCGCGATATCGATGTAGCTATCCGCGCAACCCTCGCCATAGGCGCGCTCGATATCGGGCAAGGTTCCGTTGCCTCCCGGGGCATCGTGCTCGCGCTCGAAGCGGCGGAGGGAACGGATGCTATGCTCGAGCGTGTCGCCGGATTGCCCGCCCATCTGAGGGGGCGAGAAGGCGAGCGCGAGGGCGTGCTGGTGAAGCTCTCAAAGCCGGGGCAGGAGCGCCGGGTCGATCTGCCGACCCTTGGTTTGACCACGGTGGAGAAGGTCGCAGCGGCGGGGCTTGCAGGTATAGCGGCAGAGGCAGGCGGCACGCTTCTCGTCGATAGCGAGGGGGTGGCGCGGGCGGCAAACAAGGCGGGCATCTTTGTGCTTGGTCTTACACCTGAGCGGATTGCAAAGGCGCGCCGATGACCACAAGCGCGACGCCGGAAAAGCATGTCATGCTCGTCGCCGGTGAAACATCGGGCGATGTGCTTGGCGCAGAACTTATGGTGGCGCTGCGCGAGTTGTCAGAAGTGCCGTTGCGTTTTTCAGGTGTCGGTGGACCCGCTATGGAACGGCAGGGCCTCAGTTCGATTTTTCCGATGACTGACATTGCCGTGATGGGCCCGCGCGAGATCATTCCGCGCCTGCCGCTCATCTTTCGCCGTATCTGGCAGACGGTCCGCCACGCTGTAGATCAGAAGCCTGACCTCGCAGTCGTGATCGATAGCCCCGAATTCACGCATATGGTCGCAAAGCGCATGGCGCGGCGCGCGCCGGGCATCCCGGTGGTGAATTATGTTTTGCCGAGTGTGTGGGCGTGGCGGCAGGGCCGCGCGCGCGCGATGCGCAATTATATAAGGCGTGTTCTGGCGCTTCTTCCCTTTGAACCGCGCTTTCTGGAGAAAGTGGGCGTTGATTGTGTTTATGTCGGCCACCCCGCTATTGAACGCTTGCCCGAAGAGAGAAGCGGCGTCCGCTTCCGTGCGGCGCGGGGTATCGCGCCGGAGACACCTTTGCTCCTCGTTCTACCTGGCAGCCGGCTCAATGAGGTGAAGCATCTCGTCGAGATCTTCGGTGAGACGGTGCAGAAACTCGCAAGCGAGACGCCGGAACTGCGCATCGTCGTGCCGACCGTGCCTCATGTGCGCGAACTGGTAGAAAGCGCTGTGAAGGAATGGGGCGTGCCGGTGGATCTGGTCGAGGGCGAGGATGACAAGCGCGCCGCCTTTGATGCGTCAACGGCTGCACTGGCGGCGTCTGGAACGGTAACGCTGGAACTCGCACTCGCGCGTGTGCCCATGGTTGTGGCCTATCGCGCGGAAGCGGCTGTTGGCTGGTTTGCGCTCAGCATACTGAAGATTCCCTCCGTGGTTCTTGTGAACCTTATTCTCGACCGACCATCGGTGAAGGAATATCTGCAAGGCAGATGCACGGCGGATAATCTGTTTGAAGGCTTACAGCCGTTGCTGCGGGACACGCCTGAGAGGTTGCGGGCGCTGGCCGATCTTGATGAAGTGCGCGCCCGTATGGGAGTGGGGGGCGAAAGCCCGAGTCGACGCGCCGCCCGCGCGGTCCTTGAACTTCTCAATGAATAGATAAAGAAAAAGGGCACTTCCGAAGAAGCGCCCTTAAACTTGTCTGGAAAGCGCTTACTTGCGCTTGCCGATATCCACATAGTCGCGGCGCGGTGCACCCGTGTAGAGCTGGCGCGGACGGCCAATGCGCTGGCTCGGATCCTCGATCATCTCGTTCCACTGCGCGACCCAACCCACCGTGCGGGCGAGGGCGAAGAGAACGGTGAACATGGTGGTCGGGAAGCCCATCGCCTTCAGTGTGATGCCCGAATAGAAGTCGATATTCGGATAGAGCTTCTTCTCGATGAAGTACTCATCATTCAGAGCGATCTTCTCAAGCTCCAGCGCAACATCAAGCAGCGGATCATCCTTGATGCCGAGCACGCCAAGTACTTCATGGCAGGTCTGCTGCATCACACGCGCGCGCGGATCGTAGTTCTTGTAAACGCGGTGGCCGAAGCCCATCAGGCGGAACGGATCATTCTTGTCCTTCGCCTTCTTGATGTATTCGGGGATGCGGTCAACCGAGCCAATCTCCTCAAGCATGTTGAGGGCGGCTTCGTTCGCGCCGCCATGGGCGGGGCCCCAGAGGCAGGCAATGCCAGCAGCGATGCAGGCAAACGGATTGGCACCCGACGAACCGGCGAGACGGACGGTCGAGGTGGACGCGTTCTGCTCATGATCAGCGTGAAGGATGAAGATACGGTCCATCGCACGGGCGAGAACCGGATCAACCTTGTACTGCTCAGCCGGAACCGAGAAGCACATATGCAGGAAGTTCTCGGCATAATCTAGATCATTGCGCGGATAGCCGATGGGCTGACCAACGGAATATTTGTAGGCCATCGCGGCAAGCGTCGGGATCTTCGCGATCAGGCGGCGGCTCGCAATCATGCGCTGCATCGGGTCATTGATATCCGTGGAGTCATGATAGAAAGCCGACAGCGCGCCGACCATGCCACACATGATGGCCATAGGATGAGCGTCGCGGCGGAAGCCACGCAGGAAGAACTGCATCTGCTCATGCACCATGGTGTGCATGGTGATAGCGCGCTCAAACTCGCGATACTGTTCCGAGGTCGGCAGTTCGCCATTCAGCAGCAGGTAGCAGGTTTCGATAAAGTTGCCATTCTCGGCAAGCTGATCAATCGGGTAGCCGCGATAGAGAAGGACGCCTTCTTCGCCATCAATATAGGTGATGTCGGACTCGCAGCTTGCTGTGGAGGTGAAGCCGGGATCATAGGTGAAAACACCGCTCTTGCCGTAAAGCGATGAGATGTCCACGACGCTTGGGCCAAGCGAGCCGCCATAGACAGGCAGCTCATAAGTCTTGCCTTCAACCGAAAGCGTCGCCTGTGACTTCGCTCCCGCTTTGGTTCCATGTTCAGTCATGCTGCCTACCCTGTTTTGTTTGACCTCCGGATGCCGTTTGCGGGAGGCAAATCCGGACGGTGTGTTTAAACCTATTCTGCCGTGCCGATAAAGGCTGTGCAAAGCGTGCCTTAAGCGGCCTGATCCCTTATTCGTGCCAGCGCTTCTTCCCTGCCGAGAATGGCGAGCACGTCGAAAATCGGAGGAGAAACCGTACTGCCGGTAACGGCGGCGCGGAGCGGCTGCGCCACCTTGCCGAGCTTGAGGCCTTCCTCTTCGGCAACGGTGCGGATCGTTGCCTCAATCTTCTCAAGCTCCCAGTCATTATCTGCTTCCAGCCGGGATGCAAGCCGTCCGAGTAGGGCCCGGGCATCATCGGTGAGAAGCTGCTGCGCCTTGTCATCAAAGGAGAGGGGGCGCTGCGCAAGGAGAAATGCGACGCCTTCGCCAAGTTCCACCAGCGTTTTCGCGCGCTCCTTAAGCGCGGGCATCAGGTCGAGAAGCTTCTGCCGAAAAGCAGCGTCTGTCTTCCAGCCCTTCAGCCGCGCCATGAGGGCGATTGTCTCGTCGGTCAGGCGCTCATTGTCCGCTTCGCGGATGTAGTGGCCGTTCAGATTCTCGAGCTTCGCGAAGTCAAAACGCGCCGGTGAGCGACCGATGCTTTCGAGGTTGAACCACTCGATTGCCTGTTCCGTGGAGAAAATCTCGTCGTCGCCATGACTCCAGCCGAGGCGCACGAGATAGTTCCGCATCGCCTCCGGCAAATAGCCGAGATCGCGGTAAGCTTCCGCGCCAAGCGCGCCATGACGCTTTGAGAGCTTGGCGCCATCCGGACCATGAATGAGCGGTACATGTGCAAATTCAGGGATATCCCAGCCGAGAGCCGCATAAATCTGGCTTTGGCGGCCTGCATTGGTCAGGTGGTCATCACCGCGCACGATATGGGTGATGCCCATGTCGTGATCGTCCACCACGACCGAAAGGTTGTAAGTGGGCGTGCCATCGCTGCGCAGCAGGATGAGGTCATCGAATTGCTCGTTCGGAAAGCGCACCTCGCCCATCACATGATCGCGAACGATGGTTTCGCCTTCATCCGGCGAGCGGAAACGAATGACGGGCTTTACACCGGTCGGCGCTTCGGAAGAGTCGCGGTCGCGCCAGCGCCCGTCATAGCGGGCGGGGCGGCCTTCGGCGCGGGCTTTCTCGCGCATTTCTTCAAGCTCTTCCGGGCTTGTGTAGCAGCGATATGCCTTCCCCTGAGCAAGTAGCTGCTCGACCACTTCCTTGTGGCGCTCGATGCGAGAAAACTGAAAGACGGGTTCCGCATCCCATTCCAGCCCTAGCCAGCGCAACCCTTCGAAGATCGCCTCAATGGCGGCATCCGTGGAGCGCTCGCGGTCTGTATCTTCAACGCGGAGAAGAAAACGGCCACCATGGTGGCGGGCGAACAGCCAGTTGAAAAGCGCCGTGCGCGCCCCGCCAATATGCAGGAAGCCTGTGGGGGATGGTGCAAAGCGCGTTATGACTGTCTTCTGTTCGCTCATGATTTCCTGCAATCCGACCTCGCAGCCGCATGGGTAGGCAACACGATTGAATGTTGGCAAGCTTCGACCTGATTATGGGCATATCGCCCAGAGGCCGGCTGCGGGGCAGGGGTTTTCTAGCACATTGCGGCAACGCAACGTAAGCCCGAAATGAACCCGACAGCGAGCGGTTAAAAACCTTTTAAAACAAGGGTTTAAGCTTGGTGTCCGGATCGGCGGGAGAAAGAGGCGGCTTGCAGGGGGGCGAGTGGCAGCGACGGGAGATTCTATAGAGAGCTATGGTGCGCGATTGCCGCCACGCGAATGGCCCGCGGCGGCGTGTCGGGAAATCGCGTCCTCATTTGCCGCAGAAGCGGATCGCTATTTCCTCTGGGCACCGGTTTTCATCGCCATCGGTGTGGCGATTTACTTCGCCTGGCCGAGTGAGCCTCCGCTCTGGACCGCCCCGCTTGCGTTGGCGGTGGCAGGGGGGAGCTTGTGGAGCGTTTGGCGGCGGCCAGTGTTAGCGCTCACCGCGATGGCGCTTTTGGCAGTTGCGGTCGGCTACGCGGCGGCAGTCTGCCGGGCCGAGCGCGTGGCCGCGCCGGTTCTGGAACGAGCAATGGCAGGTGATCTGACTGGCAATGTTCTGACAGCCGAGAAGGATGAGGGAGGTGCGCTGAGGGCGATTATCGAGCTTCGTTCCTTTGCCGGGCTCCCGCCGGAGAAGATGCCGCAGAAAGCGCGGCTCAATATTCGTGTGAAGAACTCCGCGCTGCGGCCGGGCGCTGTGGTGGAATTGCGCGCCCGGTTGATGCCGCCGCCCGAACCTGTCCTGCCGCATGGTTTCGACTTTGCGCGGCAGGCCTGGTTTGAGGGGATTGGTGCAGTGGGCTTTGCCTACACCGCCCCCCGCGAAATCGAACCGCCGGAAGCTGCCTCAACATGGCTTGCCTCTCTCCGTATGGCGATTGGTGACAGGGTGCGCGGCGTGATCGGCGGGACGAGCGGCGCAGTTGCGGCGGCGCTTATAAACGGAGAGCGGGCGAGCATACCGGATGATGTGTCGGAGGAGTTGAGGGCGTCCGGCATCTATCAT